>DASWVS010000270.1:0-2586 GCA_036401135.1 Fimbriimonas sp. | reverse complement strand
GTCGTGATCGCCATCATCGCGATCCTCGCTGCCATCCTCTTCCCCGTGTTCGCGCAGGCCAAGGCAGCCGCGAAGACTACGTCGACCCTGTCGAACCAGAAGCAGCTGGGCCTCAGCCTGATCATGTACGCCGGCGACTACGACGACATGACGGTGCTCCACGAGACGCCGGGCACGTCGGATCCCCAGACAGACCACACCGTCCTGCTTCAGCGCCTTTACCCGTACATCAAGAACGCCGACCTGTTCTGGGACGCGACGACCGGGCACCCGGACCTCGGACCCCGCACCACCACGCCGGTCGCGCCGCCCGATCCGTTCTGGGGCGAGTGGACCTGGTGGCACAACCTCAGCGTGAACGGCCCCGGGCTTCTCGGCTATTGGTCGTGGCCCGGCGGGGTGGCGACCTTCAACTACGGGCGAAACCTGGGTTCGCAGGAGAACGTCGCCCAGCGGGCCGCGTTCATCACGACCACGTATCCCGGCTATCCCGAGTGGGGCTGGTACCAGTTCCTGAACTACGCGGCGATCAATCCCAACTACAACGATCCTAACGACTTCTGGGCAAACCAGGTCTACGCAGCGCGGGTGAGGCATCGAGATCGACTCGTCACCTCCTATGCGGACGGTCATGCCGGCACGGTCGCTGCCGGGAAAATCTTCATCCCCAAGGGTGGCGCATACTGGGACTACTACAAGGAAGAGCGCCTCGGTTACTGGGGCAGCTACTGGGACCCGACCCTCTGAACCGGCGATGAAACAGGAACTGTCGCCGACGGCGACCTATGGAATCATCGCCGCAGTCGTCGTGCTGGTGTTGGCGCTGGGCTGGTACTACGTCAGCTCGACCACGTCCTTCGGCGGCTCGGGCAAGCGCCCGACCGCGCCGATGAGCTCCCCTCCGGCGCCTCCTCCTCCGCCTCCGGGCGGCTTCCCCACCGGGTAGGGGAACACTCGAAACAGGGCTCGAGAGCGGGCCCTGTTTCCTTTGAAACCTTTTCGCCGCTCCGTGTCTCCTACAGTCGGTAAAGGAGAGTGAGAATGCAGACCACCGGCGAAAGCTATGGCATCGGACGGAGCCTCGACATCCCCTTTGAGCAAGCCGTCGCGAAAGTGAAGGAAGCGTTCAAGGAAGAGGGGTTCGGTTCGCTCAGCGAGATCGACATCCAGGGCGCCCTCAGGGAAAAAATCGGCAAGGAGATCGAGCCCTACACCGTGCTCGGCATGTGCAACCCGAAGCTCGCCCACCGATCGATCCAACTCGAGCCCGAGATCGGAACGCTACTGCCGTGCAACGTCCTCGTCCGGCAGGAGGGCGGCCGAATCCATGTAACCGCGCAGAATCCGTCGCTGTTCGTGCAGCTGACCGACAACCCGGCCGTCGAGCCGATCGCTCGAGAGGCCCGGGAGCGGATCGATCGGGCGCTCGCGCGCCTTGGCTGATTCGGGGTAACACCCAGGCATGTCCTACCACCCTGCCGACGATCGCTATGAGAGCATGTCCTACCGCCGGTGCGGAAGGAGCGGGCTGAAGCTTCCGCTGATCTCGCTCGGCGCGTGGGAGACCTTCGGCGGATATCGCGGGGAAGAGGTGGCAAGGGAGTGTCTTTTCGGCGCCTTCGATTTGGGCATCACCCACTTCGACCTCGCCAACAACTACGGGACGCCTCCCGGCAACGCGGAGGTCGTGTGTGGACGGATCGTCGCCGAGATGCCTCGCGACGAACTCGTGATCTCGAGCAAAGCGGGCTACTACATGTGGCCCGGCCCGTATGGCGAGTGGGGAAGTCGGAAGTACCTCGTCGCGAGCTGCGACCAGTCCCTCAAACGCATGGGGCTGGAGTACTTCGACATCTTCTACACTCACCGCTTCGATCCCGACACGCCCCTCGAAGAGACGGTCGGCGCGCTCAACACGCTCGTGGAGCAGGGAAAAGCGCTCTACGTCGGCATCAGTTCGTATAGCGGGGCGGCCACCAACGAGGCCGCGGGGATCGCCCGCGCCAACGGCTGGGCGCCGATCACGATCCACCAACCTTACTACAACATGCTCGGGCGCGGCATCGAGAAGGACCTGGTCCCCCAAGCGCGGCGGCAGGGCATCGGCATCATCCCGTTTTGCCCGCTCGCGTCGGGGATCCTGACCGACAAGTACCTGGGCGGGGATATCCCCGCCCACAGCCGTGCCGCCGAGAAGTGGGGGGAGAAATGGGTCAAGGACAACCTCTCGCCGGAGCGCCTCGCCAAGCTCGAGGCGCTGAACGGCATGGCCAAGGAACGGGGCCAGACGCTGGCACAGATGGCCCTCGCCTGGATCCTCCGTCTGCCCGAGGTCACGAGCGCGCTCATCGGCGCCTCGAGCCTCGAACAGGTCCAGGAGAACGTGAAGGCGCTCGACAATCTTTCTTTCTCTGAAGAGGAGTTGGCGAGGATCGACGAACTCGTTCCGGCTTAGACTGGCGGTTTCAAGGCAAGTACTTTGCGGTGAGGAAGTTCGCACCGTTGGCGCCTGCGGTGAATCCGCAGACGATGATGTTGGAATCGGGGTCCAGGGCGAGGGCACGGCCCTCGTCGCTGTAGATCGTG
>DASWVS010000269.1:0-6335 GCA_036401135.1 Fimbriimonas sp. | reverse complement strand
TCTTTCTCGAGTCGTTCGCACATCGGCGCTTCGAGGTGCCAAAGTGCGGCCGCCATCTCCTCGGGCTTGGTGGGAGGGGCGAAGTCGAGATAGGCCTGCACGAGGTCCCGCAGGGGATAGCTCGATCGCTCGGACCTCAGCACGTAGGCGGCGAGCAGAGAGTCGAAGCGCGGCGCCGGCGTATAGGGGGAGAGCTTGCGGTAGACGGCCTTCGCGTCGTGGAGGATCGCCAGATGCGGCAGATCCGCCACCAGTTTGACGGCGTCGGCCTCCTTCGCCTCGCAGACGTCCTTTCCGACGGCAAGGTACGCCTTGCGATCGCCGTCGCCGAAGAGGTCGGTCTGGGTCGGGGCGGCGAGGAAAACGGCGAAGGGGCGGTCGTCCACGAACTTGGCGAGGTCGCCGTAGCTGCCCGCTTGCCGGAGGTCGACCTCGATCGATTCCTCCTCCACGATCGCGGGGGATTCCGCCGCCTGGAAGGCGGCAGTCCCGGTGACGTAGGGACCGAGCACCTGGGTCGCTCGGCGGGCGTGCTGGCGGAACTCGAAGCTTTCCATGAACGAGATCGCCGCGCGCATCTGCTCCTCCGTGAGGACGAACGGCTTAAAGTCGTACTGGAGCGGCGCGTCGCAGACGATCGTGGCGAGATGCTTCGACTGCAGCATCTGCTTCTGGTTGCCGTCCATCTTCTTCCGGTACTTCTCGGGGATCTCGTCCCATTTCTCGAGCATCTCCTCGATCGTCCCGAACTTCTGGATCAACTCGGACGCGCCTTTGTCGCCGATGCCCGGGACGCCCGGGATGTTGTCGCTGGTGTCGCCTTTGATCGCCTTGAAATCGGGGATGTACTCCGGCCCGAACCCGTACCGTTCGACGACCGCGTCGCGGTCGTAGGTGACGGTGTCGGTGACGCCCATCTTCATCGTGAGGACTGAGACGCAGTCGTCGACGAGTTGGAGGGAGTCGAGGTCGCCGGTGAGAATGGTCGTGTGGTAGCCGTTGCTCTCGGCGAGCTTGCTAATGGTGCCGACCACGTCGTCGGCCTCGAATCCGGTTACCTCGACCTGGGGGATGCCGAGAGCGGCGATGAGGTTTCGGGCCTCGACGAGTTGGACGCGCAGTTCGTCCTGCGTCTCCCGGCGCGTCGCCTTATAGCCTTCGTACTCGGCATGGCGGAATGTCTTTCCGGGGGCGTCGAGGGCGACGACGATGGCGTGGGGCCTGACCTTCTCCAGGAGCGTGTAGAGCATCGAGGTGAACCCGAACAGAGCGTTCGTCGGCCTTCCGTCGCTCGTGCTCAGAAACCGCGTGGCGAAGAAGGCGCGGTAGAGCAGCGAGTAGCCGTCGATGACCACCAGGCGTTTGGCGTCCATGCAGGGACGATACCTCCGGAAAGGGACGAGAGCCCTATCGCTTCAGAGGCTCCAGCAACCATAATCAGCGATAGGTGCGAGGCGTGAAAACGGTTTATCGGCATCGGGTGGCAGGCCGCTTTTCCCTCGATCCGAGACGGGTTCTCCTTGCGGCAGGGATCGTTGGGGCCGCGACGCTCCAGCCGTACCGGCCGGTCCTGTTCGTCGGCACTTCGATGGAACCGACGTACCGAAACGGATCGATCGCGCTGGCGGTGCCTTTCCGAGGCCGGCTCCGGCGGGGGGACATCGTCGTCTTCAGGACTCCGCGAGGCCCGATGGTCAAGAGAGTCGCGTACGTCGCCGGGGAGGGTGTGCCGCAAGTGAAGGTGTGCGGGGAATGGATCGACGCCAGCCCCTATCGGCGCGAGAAGCTCCGGGATCGCAAGCAGGCGCCTTTCCGAGAGCTTCCGGTGCCCTCGCAGGCCGTTTACGTGCTGGGGGACAACTACGTGACCAGCATCGACTCGCGCCAACTCGGCTTCATCCGGCTCGACCAGATCGAGCGGGTCGTCTGGAAGCCGAGGACCCCTGTGCAGAACGCGGACGACCGGCGCTACTTCCACAGTTGAGGACGCTAGACGCAATGAACCGGCAACAGCCATGTTGCGGTACGCCTTTTCGGGGTGGGTACGGTATCATGAAATGCATCCTGCAGATTCTCTGTGGTAGATCCCAACGCCAACGAGGGAGGGTTGAGGCAGATACGCCTATGATCTATCGTCCACTACGATACGAGCCAATGATGAGAGCCGCCGAGGCTTACGACGTGAGGGCACGGAGGATGTTCGGGGGGATGGGCATCTATACCGGCGAAAAGATGTTCGCTTTCCTGCTGGGAGACGACATCGGTCTCAAACTCGCCCCCGAAGACCAGCAACAGGCGCTGACGCTGCCTGGAGCCTGCCCCATGCGCACGGACAAGAACGAGCCCATGCGCGACTACGTGAAGATGCCGAGAAACGTCCTCGACAACTTGGAAACGTTCACCGATTGGGTCGAGCGGAGCGCGGGGTACGCGCGAAGCAAGATCGCCAATACCGCTTGATCTCCGCACGGGCAACATTGTTTGGATTCCCGCATAGACCGGGATAGGCTCGATGGTGTCTCTAAGCCATCCTCTTGAGGATGGGGAGCAGAAAATCGAGCCGTGGCCGCATGTTCGCGCTGGGCGGCCTGATCCTGGTGTTGGCCGTCGGCGTCGGGAGCTGCGCCAACTCCGACCTCTTTCGCGCCAGCCGAGGGCTCGACGGCCAACTCCGAAAGGCCCGTGCCGAGGGCCTGATCGTCGATCTGCGGGAGTACCAGCCGCCCAAGGTTGCCGATTCGAACAACGCGGGCCCCGCGTATCGGCAAGCGCTCCAGGAAGTCCAGGGCGTACGAAAGGAAGCCTTCCAGACGATCCAGCGGCTTCGCAAAGGAAGTCTCTCGCCCGAGCAGGAACGGGAACTTAGGCAAGCCTTGACCGAGGTTCAGCCGACGCTGCAGGCCGTCGTTCGGGCGGCTGCCAAGCCCGGACTGGATTTCCAACGGAACTGGGCGGACGGCATGCACCTGCAGTTCCCCGAGTATGGCGGCCTGCACCTGATCGGCGACGCCCTGCGCCTCGACGCGCTCCGAAGGCTCCGCTCGAACGACGTGGACGGCGCGCTTCGGGAAGCGTCCGCGCTCGCCGCGTTGGGGCGGCACATCGGCCAGGAGCCGGTCATCATGGCGGCGATCGTCCAAGGCGGCACCACCGACCAGGCGTTCGAAGTCCTTGCGGAAGCGATCCGTATTCACGGTCGGGACGCCAAGGTTCGCGAGCAGATCCGCAAGGCGGTCGCACAGATGGGTCCTCCGCCGGACCCGCGCCATTCCGCCAAGTTGGAGCTGGCCTGGCAGCTTCAAGCCATCGACGGCATGGGCTCCAACTCGCCCGGCGTGATCGGCGAGGAGTCGATCCCTATCGAGCAACGCTTGGGGAAGCTCGGAATCGTCCGGCGCGCGTACAAAGCCCGCATCGTCGAGTACTGGCGCGCGTTCCACGCCGCCTTGCCGAAGGATCCGACGCATTACCTCGAGGCGTTCCGAGCGGTTCGAGAGCTGGACGCGGAGTACGACTCGGCCCATGGCCACGAAGGGCACGACCATCAGCAGCGGTCGGGGCTCTCCTATGCGATGGTTCTCACCATGCGCCCCGTCTTCAGCGGCGCGACGACCGTGATGGCCCGTGCCGAGGCGGAAAAGCGCCTCCTCCTGGCGGGCGTCGACGTTCTGGACGGGAAGGGTTCGCTTCCGGCAGACCCCTTCTCGGAGGGGCCGCTCCTGCGCAAAGGGAACCTGATCTACAGCGTCGCCGAGAACCAGAAGGACGATGGCGGAAGCCGGGAGCACGGTAAGGGCATGGGCCTGCCGCTGGACTTCGTCCTGGCGCTGCCGAATTGACCTACCGATCCTGAAGGACGCGCTTCTCGCCCAGCCTCGTCGTAAAGCGAGCCGAATCGAGGTGTTCGAGGAGCGGAATGATGTACTTACGGGTCGTCCCGAGAGCGTCCCGCATGTCGCCGGCGGTGAAAGGTTCGCCCCCCGAGGCCGCCGCGATCCGAAGCTTCAGGCGGTCGATCTGCGGGATCGTGTAAAAAATCCCCTCGCCGACGGGGACGATCTCGCCCGCGTTGGTCCCCACGCGCAGAATCTCCTCGACCGCCTGCGGGGGGACCGGGATCGACCGCGCGACCTCCTGCACCGTCGGCACGTTCACCGCCTCCTTCTCCAGTTCCGCCTTCACCTTGTCCAGCAGTTCGCGCTGACGGGGGGTCAGGCGCACGCGGAACCCCGCGTCCCGCACCCCCGTCCCCTGGACCGCGACGCGCCCTTCCGACGCGAGACGGCTCAGGATGCGGTCCAGGTTTTTGCCCGCCCACTTGAAGCCCGCGCGATGAACGACCTGCTCGCGCTGCACGAACGACTGAGTCGGCTTCTGGTCGTGGAGGTCGTTCAGGGCCTTCGCAAAGCTCTCATACCCCTTCTCGAAGGCTTCCGGCGTCATCCATAGCCCGGCGAAGCCGTAAAGCTTCCCTTCACGAGCCAGCGCTTCGAACGCGTCCCCGAGCGCTTGCGGGGTCTTACCGATTCGGCGGCACACTTCGTCGGTCTGTGTTCCGTTCGGATCGGAGCCGACGGCTTCCAGGATCGCCTCCTCCGGGTTCTCGCTGCTTACGACGACCGCCTCTTCTTTTTTTCGCCGAACGGCGGCCTGAGGGACTTCGATCCTGCCGCCTGCGACGAGGTCGGGCGGGCTGTAGCGGCGGATGATGGCCGGTTGGCCCATGGCGCATGCGACGGCGCTTTCCAAACGAAATTGGGCGAGGTCCGGGTCGTGGTCGTTGAGGAAGAGGCGCCCGATCGCCTCGTCCGCTCCCACCGATACCCTTACCCGCTGTCCATGGCGGTGAGGCCCGACCCATCGGACGCGGGCGTCGAACAACCGGGTTTCGAAGAGAACCCCGGGAGCGCCCAGCGCCATGCCCCGCGCCACCTCCTCGAGCTTCGCGCCCCCCAGGTTCACGGCCGTCCGCTTCCCTTCCTCGCTCTCGGGCTGGGGCTCGCCGTGGACGTGGATCGCGCGAACGCGGACCTTGAGGTGGCCGGGCTCCAGAAACGCGCGATCCCCGGTGCGCAACATCCCCTGCGCCAGGGTGCCGGTCACGACCAGGCCGTGCCCCTTGACGTTGAACGCCCGATCGATCGGCATGTACCAATCTTCGGAGGAAGCTGCCGACGCGGCATTCGTCCCCAGCGCCTCCGAGAGACGGCTCCGCAAAGTCTCGACACCCTCGCCCGTCGTCGCCGAGGTGAAGACGATCGGAGCCGAAGCGAAGCGGGTCTGATCGACGAGGGCCCGGACCTCGTCCGCCGCCAGTTCTCGCGTCACCTCGTCCGCCTGGTCCGACCGCGTCATCGCGACGACGAGCGACTCGACGGGAAGCAGTTCGAGGATTTGAAGATGCTCGCGGGTTTGCGGCATGACGCCGGCGTCCGCCGCCACGCAGAGGAGGGCGACGTCGATCCCCAACGCTCCGACGAGCATGTTCGTGAGGAACTTCTGGTGGCCCGGCACGTCGACGATCGATACGCGCCCGACGCCCGGAAGATCGACGTAGGCGAAACCGATATCGATCGTCATGCCCCGGTCCTTCTCTTCCGGGAGCCGGTCGGCGTCGATCCCGGTCAGGGCTTTGATCAGCGTCGTCTTTCCGTGGTCGACGTGTCCGGCGGTGCCAATCAGCTTTGCCATGCGAGCAGACCCCCTTCCTTCAGATGATGCCTTCGTAGGCCTTTACGTCGATCCTGCCATCGACGCAGGACCAAAGGTGGAACGTTCCCTTGCTGACCGCAGCGCCGAAGTCCCCGTCGTTGCGAAGCGCCAGTACGACGCAGGGCAGTTCGATCGATGCCGGCTGCCTCCGGGAAAGATGGCGGGTGGTCTCCTCGCACGCCTCCTGGGCGCTCAGGCCGCGCCGCATCGCCTCGACCGTCCTGAAGCTGGAACACGCCTTCCAAAGCTCCTCGCCCCATCCGGTCGCGCCCGCGCACCCGACCTCGTCGTCGGCGTAGATCCCGGCTCCCACGATCGGCGAGTCCCCCACCCGTCCGGGAAGCTTCCAGGCCAGGCCGCTGGTCGAACTGGCGGCGACGGTATGGCCGTGGCCGTCCCAACCGAGCATGGTGACCGTGTCGTGGCTGTCCGGCTCGTCGGTGGCGTGGACATATTCGAACTCCCTCTCGCCCGAGGACCACTGGCGGTAGCGCTCGATGTTCGCCTCGGTCATCAGGTTCTTCGGCGCGAAGCCCTGGGAGAGCGCGTAGCGCCGAGCCTGATCTCCTGCGAGCATCACGTGCGGCGTTTTCTCCATCACCGCGCGAGCCACCGAAATGACG
>DASWVS010000268.1:0-3900 GCA_036401135.1 Fimbriimonas sp. | reverse complement strand
ACCTTCTCCTGGAGCCTCTTTCGGTCCACGCCGAGGATCTGCGCCACCCGGTCGAGGACTTCCGGGTTCTTACGGACGTCGACCGGCACGGCCGTGACGACGATCTCGGACTTGACGCCGGCCACCATGTTTCCCCGGCGGTCGAACATCAACCCCCGGGGTGCCAGCTTGTCCACTTTGATTACGCGCGACGCCTCCGCCTTCTCGGTGAGCTCCTCCGCCTTAACGACCTGGATGTACCAAAGACGGAAAAAGAGCGCCCCGAACAATAGGCTTCCCAGGACCGGGAAGACCAGCATCCTGGCATCCACGACAGGCTGCTTCGGTTGGTGGATGACCGCCAAGGGTCAGTACCCTCCGTTACCCCGATGAAGCGTGCAGCGTCGGCGAGGTGCGCGGTTCCTCTCGAACAGGCGGGGGACGGTCTCAGGACAGTAAAGGCCCGCCCGCATGCCCGAATCGGCGCAGACCTCGACTTCGGTGAGTTGCGTCTCCGGAGGAGGATCTTCCCTTCTCGGACGCCGCGGCGGCGGATCCGCCGCCGGTTCGGCTTCCTCTGCCGGAACGGGCGGAGGGTCGGGAGTCGTCATCGGAGCCGGATCGCCGACGGCAGGATTTACCGCTGCAGGCGGACCGGAATCGATCGGCCGAGGGATGTCCCCTGCGTTCTGCACGACGACGTCCGGGTTCCTCTCCCGGCGATTGGGCAGAGGTTCGTCTTCCGCGAGGGGCTGCGTCGGCGCTTCGTCGCTCGGCTTTGGCAGCGAGTGCCCGAATCGGGCGTAGGCCTCCTTCATGACGCCGGCCCAGATCTGTACAGTGACGCGTCCGCCGTAGGCGGGGGTCGCTTTGTAGACCCAACGGTTTCCAGAACGGTGTTCGCTGGCGACCCAGCCGATGCCCACGAGCCCGGCCGTGTAGCCGCAGAACCACATGTCCTTTCCATCCTGTGTCGTGCCGGTCTTGCCGCGGGCATTCGGAACGACATTCGCCTGGGTGCCGGTCCCTCCCGTGACGACCTCCCGGAGCGCGTTGTCGATCTCGCCGACCACACCGGCATCGAGGACGTTGTTGAAGCGGAGCGTCTCGTATCGCTTGATGACTTCGCCGTCGGGTCCGATCACGCGCAGGATGGGCCTCGGCTCAACCCGGTTTCCTCCCGTCATGAAGACCGAGTAGCCTTCCAGCATCTCCAAAGGGTTGAGGGGCCACGTGCCAAGCCCCAGCGAGTAGCTCCAAGGGCCGACGCCCTTGAACCGTGAGGCGGGGAAACCGAACGCGTCGCGCGCGTATCCCACAATCGTCTGGGGCCCGGTTTGGGCCGTGGTATTCACCGCCGGGAGGTTGATCGAGTACTTGATGGCGGTCGCGAGTGGCACCGAGGAGCCCCAGCGCGTTCGGCCGAGGTTGGCAGGCCGGTACCACTGCCGGGCCCCCGCGTCCCAGTAGCTCTTGGCCACGTTCGAGACGTAGTCGCCGAAGCCGAGGGCTCCGCTGGCGAGAGCCGCTGAATACACGAAAGGTTTGAAGGCGGATCCAGGCTGGCGGGATCCTTGCGAGATCATGTTGAACTGGTTCCGCTTGTAGTCCGCGCCGCCGACCTCGCACAGGATCCGGCCTTCGCTGTCCATCGCGACGAAAGCGCCCGTAGTGATCCCCTGGCGACGGTGCTGCTGGACGACCCGTCTGACTTCCTTCTCGGCCAGGGCCTGCAGCTTGCTGTCCAGCGTGGTCTCGACGCGATAGCCGCCCGCCTTGAGGTCCACGTCCGGCATGTCTCGCTTGAGGATCGAGTTGACGTGGTCCACGAAGTAGGGTGCCACCATCTTCGAGGCGATCGAGTCCCGCGGGTTCGGGTTGAGCCGCGGCCGATCTTTGAGCGCCTTCTGGTACTGCGCCTCGTTGATCATCTTCTCCGCCCGCATGATTCCGAGGACCACCTTCTTCTGGGTCATCGCCGAGTCGGACGGGAGGTGGTACGCCACCTGCTGTTTGGTCTGACCGATGAACGGGTTCTGCTTGCTCGGCCGGCGAACGCACCGCGCCAGCATCGCGGCTTCGGCAAGGGTGAGATCCTTGACTTTCTTCCGGAAGTAGACCTGCGACGCCGCGCCGATACCGTGCGCGCCTTCGCCAAAGTAGACATAGTTCAAGTAGAGCAGCAGGATCTGGTCCTTGCTGAGCTGTTTCTCCATCGCCGAGGCGATCGCGATGTCCTTCAGCTTTCGTTCGATCGTCCTTTCGCTGCCCGAATACAGCAGCTTCGCGAGCTGCATGGTCAGGGTGCTGCCCCCCTGGGAAACGTGCTTCTTGACGATCGCCTGCGCGACCGCCCGGGCCAGTCCGATCGCGTCGAACCCCGAGTGTTCGTAGAACCGCTTGTCTTCGGCGGCAAGTACCGCCTCTTTGACGTGCTCGGGCAGCTCGCTGAACTTCACGGGCACACGGTATTCCGCCGCGATCTGGTAGAGCAGCTTGCCGTCGGAACTGACGATCTTGGAAGGCGGCATCATCGACTCCTTGATGCGGTCCTCCAGCGTCCCCATCTGGTCCTCCGCCTCGCGCACAAGCAGAACGAAGTAGCAGCCGAAGGCGACGATGCTGCCGAGGAAGAGCATCGCAAGGAGCGCGACGCCCTGTTTGGCGCGGCGCACCCAGCGGGACCTTACCGGTCTTCTCGATCGAGGCGTGGTTCTACCGGCCACCTGAAAAGTATAGCTTAGGCCCTATCTCAGGGCTGGTCCGTGAGCATCCTGGCGAGGCGTTGCAGGTCTTCCTGGGACAATGGCCCCACGAGGACGAACCATCGCCCGTCTTCCTGCCAGGAGTAGCTCTCTGTGCGGGATCTACCCATACGCTTCAACTGGTCCCGGTCGACGTTGGTTCCGAGTTGGAAGAGGGAGACCTTGCGGCCTTTGTTCGTCAGAACCTGCATGAGAACCGGCTGCCCTCCCGGCTTCATGGTCCGGACGTGTTCCAGACGGTAGCCGGTCTGGTTGGGAAGGGTGCGGAAGAGGAATCCGCCTTCCGATGCCATTCGGCGGAGTTCGTCGCCCTGCGTGACGATGCGGGCGCCCTTGCGGACGAGGGTGAAAACGCTCGGGTTGATGGTGGGGGCCAGGTCGATCTTGGTGTACTGGAAGCTGCCGACGGGCGCTCCGCCACGGTCGAAAAGGACTCTGCGCATGACGACTCCGCTCTTCGGCTCGATGTAGAGCTTCTGCAGCAGGTTCCCGTAGGCGTCCTTCGCCGAGATCAGCTCGGACGAGACGCCGGCGATCGGATACCTCCCCTGGGATGTGAACGAATACGAGGACGACTCGTGCCCTTTTACGAGGCGCTTCAGCCGCACGAGCGCTTCGTCGCGGCGCGTGGGCAGCACATGGATCTCGTTGCGGTCCGGGAAGTAGTGCCGCCGGTCGTGCCCGTTCTCAACGATGATCTGGCCCGCGAACTTCGAACCTTCCGGAAACTCGATCCGGAGTCTTGGGCCGTCGCGGATGACGAACTCCTCGTGGCGTATCGTATCCGGTCCTCGCCTGAATTCGATCACTCGGACCCCAGAGAGCCTCTGTTTGGGGCTGCTGTTGATCGCCTTGAGGAGCAACGGAGGGACCGGGCCCTCGGCGAGCGCATACGCCGCCAGGGCGGCTGCAACCACGGCTGGCACACATCGCTTCATAGCGAGTCGACGTCCACCTCGGACCAATCCATCCCCGCGTGCGTGTAGGTCGCCGCGCCGTAGACCACCTCGGTCCGTGTCAATCCGGCGCCGGTCACATCGGTGTAGACCGCGGCTTCGTCGTGCGCGGCGATCAGCGCCGCCGCCAGCTCCTGGCTCTCACGAGGGGCCGCCGGCTCCGTGGGCGGCGTCCGAAGCAACGTGACCGTCGCGAGGGC
>DASWVS010000267.1:0-4249 GCA_036401135.1 Fimbriimonas sp. | reverse complement strand
CGGACGAACCGCCAGGCGCGGCCGAGTCGCCCGCGGCCCAGGCGAGCCGACGCGAGCACCGCGAGGGAGACGACGCCCGCGGTGACCCAGTAGGTCGCAATGTCCGTGCGCAGGCCGAAGTTGCCGAAGTCGGGGATGCCGAAGATGCCGTTCGGGCCGCCGGTGAAGTCCAGGTTGTTGGCCGTGATCCGGATGATCTCGCCGAAGCCGAGGGTGACGATGGCGAGGTAGTCTCCGCGCAGCCGCAGGGAAGGAAGCCCGACGACGAAACCCGCAACGGCAGCGGCAAGCGCGCCGACAACGATCATGAGGAACAGCCAGAGCGGGTTTGTCGGCCCTCCTTTGGAGAAGTTGAGAAGCGTCAGATAGCCGGCCGTGTAGGCGCCTACCTGGTAGAAGGCGGCGTGGCCGATCGAAAACTGCCCCGTGATCCCGTTGATCAGGTTCAGCGAGACGGCGAGCGTCACGTAGAGTCCGGCGAGGACGACCATCCGTTGGAGGTAGTCGTTGCCGGTGCCCTGCGCGACCGCCTGTAGAAGGAAGCAGGCACCGAGGGCGGTGAGGATCGAGCCGAGACGCACGGCCAGAAACTTCATACCTTTTCGATCTTGCTCGAGCCCAGCAAGCCTCCGGGTCGGAAAAGGAGCACGACGATCAGGATCACGAAGGCGATAGCGTCGCGATAGTGGCTATAGTCCGCCCACACGACGAGGTTTTCGGCAACGCCCATCAGCAGCCCGCCAAGCACCGCGCCGGGGATGTTGCCGATGCCTCCGAGTACGGCGGCAACGAACGCCTTAACGCCAGGAATGAGCCCGTAGAACGTCGTCAGCGGGGTTCCCAGGAAGGTCGCCGTCATCATCGCTCCGGCGCCGGCGAGGGCCGAGCCGAGGATGAATGTGAAGGTGATGACCGTGTTCACATTCACGCCCATGAGCGAGGCGCTGTCAAAGTCGTGGGAGACCGCCCGCATCGCGCGCCCCAACTTGGTGAAGAGCACCACGTAGGTCAGGATGGCCATCAAAAGAACCGTCATCCCGAAGATGATCAGCTGGCCTTTCTGCACTTTGAGCTTGACCTCGGAACTCTCCGCCTGGCGTTGGGCGTCGAGGTACTCCTTCTCCGCGTCCTGCATCCGTTTCCGAAGCGCCAAGCCTTCGGGAGGTAGATTGAACCGGTTGACGCTGGACGTCGACATATAGGCCTCAAACTCCTTCTTGGATTCGAGGTACAGCGGTTCGAACCGCGCGATCTTGTCGCGCGCCTCCTGAGACGCCGGGACCAGCGTCGCCTCGATTGCGCCCCGATACGGGTTGACCTTCTCCGAGATGCTCTTGGGCGGGCTCGAGGGCAGGAAGAGCGCGCCTCCGTACTGAAGGAGCAGTGAGACCCCGATGGCGGTGATCAGGGTCGCGATGCGCGAGTGGCGCCGCATGGGCCGATAGGCGAAGCGTTCGATCGCCACGCCGACGAGGGCGCAGACGGCCATGCTCGCCAGCAGCATGGTGACGAGGCTCGCGACGGAGCCTTCAGGCGCATTCGTCGCCCCCGGCTCGAAACCCAGCCGGTAGGAAACGAGGAGGGCGGTATAGGCGCCGAGCATGTACACCTCGCCGTGGGCGAAGTTGATCAGCCTGAGCACCCCGTAGACCATCGTGTAGCCGAGGGCGAGCAGCGCGTAGATCGCTCCCAGCTGCAGGCCGTTGACAAGCTGTTGTGGCAGCGTTGGCCAATCCAACGCTGCCACGAAGAGGGGCGTCAACGCCATCGACTAGGGTCGAACCTCGTTCGGCTCATAGGCCTTGGCAAACCGCTGCCCATTGTCCCTCGGACCCTTGGCCGGCTGAAGCTCGACGACCAGGGCCCGCTTCTGCGGGTTGCCGTTCATGCCCTTCAGCGTGATCGAGCCGGTGACGCCGGCGAAGTTCTCGGTGTTTTCGATGGCTTCGGCCAGAGCTTTGGAGTTGAGGGCGGAAGCCCGCTTGAGCGCGTCGACCGCCAGAGCTGCGGCGTCATAGCCGAGGGCGCCCATTGTCGTGCCAGGCAGCTGGCCGTACTTGGCGCGCCACTTTTCGAGGAACGCCTGCACTTCGGGCCGGTTCTCTTCGTTGTTGTAGTGGTTGCAGAAGTAGGACCCGACGATCGCCTCGCCGCCGGTCTGGAGGATCTCGCTGCTGTCCCAGCCGTCGCCGCCCATCATTTTGACGCTCAAGCCGACTTCCTTCGCCTGCCTTGCGATCGGTCCGGTCTCGCTGAAGTAGCCGCTCATGAACAGGCCGTCGGGATTGTTGGCCTTGATGCTGGTGAGGATGCCTTTGAAGTCGGTCGTTCCCGATTCGTAGAACTGCTCGTCGACGACGGTGCCGCCGAGCGAGGTGAAAGCCTTGCGGAAGCTGTCGCTCAACCCCTTGGAGTAGGGTTGCTGGCGGTCCGTGACGAGGGCGACGTTGCGCAGGTTCAGTTCTTCGTAGGCGAACTTCGCCATGACCGGCCCCTGGAAGTCGTCGGTGTAGCACACGCGGAAGATGTTGCTCCCTTTGTTCGTGAGGTCGGTGCGGGTCGCACCGACGGCGATCAGCGGAACGCCGGCTTCGAAGGCCACGTCCGCCATCGCGAGCGTGATCCCGCTGGCGACCTCGCCCAAGAGGGCGACGACCTTGTCTTCCGACACCAACCGTTCGGCCGCGCTCTTTCCCTGTTCCGGGTTCGAGTTGCTGTCGCTGACGATCAGTTGGATTTGCTTGCCCTGGACGCCGCCGGCCTTGTTCGCCTCATCGACGGCCAACTGGGCTCCCGCGATGCTGTCGACGCCCCAAGGCCGAAGCGCGCCGTTCTGGCTCGCGACCAGACCGAGCTTGATCGTGTCGCCTTCGACCGCGTTCCCCGGAGCGCTGGGAACCGGACGGGTCGAGGCGGTTTCGTTTCCGGAGGTAGCCGTCCCCCCGGTCTTCGGCGTCTCGCCACCGGACCCGCCGCTGTTGCACCCGAGAGCCAAAAACCCAACGGCAAGGGCAGCGAGGCCTGCTCGATACTTCTCTAGGATCACTACTGTTACTCCACCCGCAATGTAAAAAGATGTCCGGCAGGGGCAGCCTGCGGTGTGCGTAGTATACGCAACGACGAGCCGAAATGCTCGAACAAGCCCGAGTACACTTGACCGAGTCCATGGAAGATCCAACCGCCTCGCGGTGTCTCGACCGCGCCTCGGTGCATGTCCACCGCCACGAAGGGGCCGAAGCGCTCGCCTGGCTGGACCGTGCGAGGGAGCTTGGGGGCGAAACGGGAAGGGAACAACTCCTGCGGGGACTCGCCTTGTCGCACGGCCAACAGCCCGAAGAGGCGCTGCAGGCGTTCCGGCGGTCCACGATGCTGGACCCCTCGGCACCGAGGGGGTTCTACAACTACGGCTGCCTCCTCGCCCGGCTCGGGCAGACGGAGCAGGCCAAGGAGGCCGTCGATCAGGCGCTGGCTCTTCGGCCGGACTATCCGGCCGCCAAGAAGCTTCGCACCGACTTGGACTCTCACGCCTTCGAAGCGGTCTTCGATCTGGAGGAGCCCCACACCCTCGGCTGGATTGCGGAGGCGAAAGAATCATGGACGTGGATCGGATGGGCGGCCGTCGCCCTCGCCGCCGGGACCTGGATCGCCCGCTTCCTGGCTCCGGTTGCGACCCACACGCCATCACCGCGATCCGACGCCTTCGCCCTGGGGACGGATCCCCTGTCCGTCGCCCTGGTGTTTCTCAGTATCGTGTCGGTGGTGAGCTCCTTCGTCTGGGTGGGCTTCGACCTGATCGACCGGAGAGGAAGGGCGATTTGGATGGTGCCGATGGTCGTCTTTACCTTTTGGGGAGGCCTCATCGCCCTTCCCCATGCGCTCTACATGATCGTTGGTCGAAAATAGCCTTTACCGCCGTACATAAAACCATGCCTTTGCTTTCCGTGTTGATCGCCTCCGCTGCACTGACCCAGGCTCCGCCTGTGGAGGTCCCCTTCCGAACGACGGCGGACGCGATGTTCGTCGACACCACGGTCAACGGGGTGAAGATGACGCTGCTCTTCGACACCGGATTCGGCGGCTCGGTCGTGGCCGATAGCGGCGTAAACCTCGGTCAGCCGAGCGGCAAGGCCGGCCTTCGCGACTTCGTCGGCCAGTTCGAGGCCCCGACGGTCAAGATCAAGACGCTCTCGATCGGGGCGAGAAAGGTGGACGCGACGGACATGCAGGCGATTCAGCAGCCGATGGCCTC
>DASWVS010000266.1:0-6350 GCA_036401135.1 Fimbriimonas sp. | reverse complement strand
CCCCCGACCGGTACATTTTGAAGGAGTTCGGCGACCTGCCGGATATGATGGGGACAGTCTAGTTCCGCTCGGGTTTTTCCTGTTCGACGATGAACTGAGAACTCAGTTGTGGTTTGTCACTGCTACCCGCAGATGCATTGCGAGCCTCCGCCCGGAGGCTTTTTCTTTGTCCGAGAGTGCTCTGCCGGCCGGCTTCGATCCAGGCTACATCGACGCGCTGCGCGGCGTATTTACCGAAAGGTAAACTTATGTCGATGTCCCCCCTCATTCGCAACGTAGGCATCATTGCGCACGTCGACCACGGCAAGACGACCCTCGTGGACGCCATCTTCAAACAGGCAGGCACCTTCCGCGAGAACCAGCACGTAGCCGAGCGGGTGATGGACTCGAACGAGCTCGAACGCGAGAAGGGCATCACGATCCTGTCCAAGGTCGCCTCGGTCCACTACAAGGACTACAAGATCAACATCGTCGACACCCCCGGCCACGCCGACTTCGGCGGCGAGGTGGAGCGGGTGCTCAGCATGGTCGACGGGGTTCTGCTCATCGTCGACGCCCAAGAGGGTCCGATGCCGCAGACGCGCTTCGTGCTCAAGAAGGCGTTTCAAAACGGCCTCAAGCCGATTGTTTTCATCAACAAGATCGACCGCGAACACGCCCGGCCGATGTGGGCCTACGACAAGACGATCGACCTCTTCATCGACCTCGGCGCGAGCGAGGACGACCTCTTCTTCCCCCACCTCTACGGAAGCGGGCACAGCGGCTTCGCCCGGATCTCGCCCGACGGCAGCGAGGACGATATGCGGAACCTGTTCGAGATGATCGTGAACGCGGTCCCGCCCCCCTCCGTCGACACCGACGGCCCGTTCCTGCTCCAGGTCAACAACCTGGACTACAGCGACTACCTCGGCCGGATGTTCGGCGGCAAAGTGCTCCGGGGACGCATCAAGGTCGGCGACCGGGTCGAGCAGCTTCGCGACGGCAGCGGCAAGCACTCCGGCTTCAACGTGACCAAGCTCTGGAGCTATGAGGGGATCCAGCTGAAAGAGGTGGAGGAGGTTGCCGCCGGCGAGATCGCGATGATGGCGGGACTCGACAACGTCCTGATCTCGGACACGATCGCCCACGTCGACACGACGGAGCCGCTCCCGGCGATCCAGGTCGAGCCCTCGACCCTGTCCATGAACCTCTACGCCAACAACTCGCCCCTCGCGGGCAAGGATGGCGGCAAGTTCCTGACGATCCACAAGATCCGCGAGCGGGTCGAAAAGGAGGAGGCGGTCAGCGTATCGATCAAGATCGACCGGGACGCTCCCGCCGACACCGTCAAGGTCCAGGCGAGGGGCGAGCTCCAGCTGGCGATCTTGATCGAAACGATGCGCCGCGAAGGCTACGAGATGCAGATCGCCCGCCCGCAGGTCATCTTCAAGCGAGTCGAGGGAGAAATCCAGGAGCCGTACGAGATCGCCACGCTGGAGTGCCCCGAGGATGCGGTCGGCATGGTGATGGAGGAGATGTCGAGGCGTCGCGGCGAGCTTCTCGACATGCGTAAGAACGACAACGGCACCTCGTCGCTCGACTACAGCATTCCGACGCGCGGCCTGATCGGCTTCCGGTCGAACTTCCTCACCCTGACGCGTGGCCTGGGGTTGATGTCGTCGATTTTCGACGGCTACAAGCCCTACACGGGAACCGTCGAGACCCGAACCCAAGGCTCGCTCATCTCGAAGGACCCGGGCAAGCTGACCCGCTACGCCTACGAGGACGTCCAGGAGCGCGGAACCCTCTTCTATCCGATCGGCACGTCGGTCTACGGCGGCATGATCGTCGGCGCCTGCAGCCGCGACGAGGACATGATCGTGAACGCGACCAAGGAGAAGGCGGCGAACAACATCAGGTCCGCCACCTCCGAGACGACCGCGACCCTGGACGCGCACAAGGAGTTCTCGCTGGAGCAAGCCCTCTCCTGGCTGAGGGACGACGAGTTGCTCGAGGTCACCCCCAAACAGCTCCGATTCCGCAAGAAGATCCTGGATCACAGCGAAAGAAGGGTCTCCGAGCGAAGAAGCGAAACCGCGGCGGTTTGAACGCTCTGGGCGAGTTCAAAGGGGGCAAGAAGTCTGGGTAAGGGGCACTACCTGAAATCCGCCGAACGCGCCTGCTCGCGCAAGGCCCGGTTCGAAACCGCCGCTTCCGCCGAGGCGTTCGGCGAATATCGATTCAAGGCCTACCTCTGCCCCGTCTGCCACCACTGGCACCTGACGAGCCAGGGACGCCCGACGACCGACCCGCCGCCCGAGAAGCCCGAACCGCCAGGTCCGAAGCTGCGCGACCTGGATTGGACGGCGCTCCACGCTCCCGTTCCCAGGAAGCAGGAACGACCCGTACCGACTCCGCCCAAGGCGCTACCGAAGGAGCCTCCGCTGCAGGTTCGTACCGCCCGGTGCGTCAAGGACTGCGACCGCGAGGGAAGGGTCCTGCTCCTCGTTGAGGGTCGGCTGCAGAAGTCGGCGAAGGTCAAAGACCCGGCTTTGCGGGAGAGGCTGAGGTCGGGCGAGGAGGTGGAGCTCGACGACAGCCGGGAGGTGCCGACCATCCTCAGGATCCGTCCGCCCCAGGCATGATTCGTCTCAGGCGGATCGCACTTGGTAGAACAATGGTCTCGAAGCCTCTCGAATCTATGTCTATACTTTGACATCTTCTTTCGGAGGGAGTCTTTTTGAGCCTACTGCTATCGAGTGTCGCCTACGCGCTGATTGGCGCGCAGGCCCCCGCGCTGGAACCGCGCCTGATGCGGTATCCGGATATCCACGGCGATACCGTCGCCTTCACCTTCGCCGGCGACATCTGGATCACCGATGCGAAAGGCGGCTTTGCCCGCCGACTTACGAGCCACCCCGGCCTCGAGACCAACGCCAACTTCTCGCCCGACGGGAAGTGGATCGCTTTCACCGCCCAGTACGACGGCAACAACGACGTCTACGTCATCCCCACCGAGGGAGGCGAACCGAAACGGCTGTCCTTCGAGCCCGAAACGGACGAGGTCATCGGCTGGACGCCCGACGGCAAGGTGATGTACACCTCCGCCTACGGGTTCCACTCCGGGGCTCAGCGAACCCTCTACATCGTTGAGAAGGAAGGCGCCCTTCCGCGACGGACCCCGGTTCGCGACATCAGCGCCGGCGCGATGTCGCCGGACGGCAACACCCTCGTCTACACGCGCGGCCGCTCCCACCTCTTCAACTGGCGCCGCTATCGCGGAGGAACCCAGGGCCGGATCGGGATCTATCAGTTCAAGGAGAACAAGTACCGCGAGCTTCCCAGCGGGCGCGAGCAGAACTACTTCCCGATGTTGGTGGGGAACGACGTCTACTACATCAGCGATAAGAAGCTCGGAACGCTGAACCTCTACCGCCACAACCTTGGGAACGGGCGCGAGGAGCAGCTGACCCAGTTCAGCGACGCCGACATCCGATTCCCCAACACCGACGGCAAGTCGATCGTCTACGAGCGCGACGGGTACCTCTATGCCTACGACATCGCGGGCAAGGCGACTCGCAAACTGACGCCCGACATTCGGACCGACGCCCCGCCCGCCCGACCCGGCCTGCGCGAGCTGGGCGACGAGATCGAGACGATCAGCCTCTCGCCCAGCGGCAACCGGGTAGCGGTGATCGCGCGCGGCGAGCTCTTCAGCCTTCCCGCCAAGACCGGCGAAACTCGCAACCTGTCAAGGACGCAGGGCGCCCGCGAGAGGGACGTCAACTGGTCGCCCGACGGCCGGACCATCGCCTACGTCAGCGACGTCTCCGGCGAGACGGAGGTCTACACGCGGCCGCAGGAAGGCGGCGAAGCGACGCAGCTGACGACCGCCAAGATGCGCGTCGAAGCGATCGCATGGTCTCCCGACAGCAAGACCCTGCTCATGGTCGGCGGGTCGAACGAGCTTCACCTCATCGACGTCGCCACGAAGAAGCTGACGAGGGTTCACAAAGCCCGCAGCGGGTTTGCAGGGCTGGACTTCTCGCCCGACTCGAAGTATTTGGTTTTCGCCGACGATCAGGCGAACCAGTTGGCCGCCCTCTTCCTCTACGAGATCGCCAGCGGCAAGAAGACCCAGCTCACGAGCGGCTTCTACAACGACATCAACCCCGTCTTCGACCTTTCGGGCAAGATCCTCTACTTCGTATCGGCGCGCACCTTTATGCCGACGATGGGCGCGTTCGGTGCCAGCCTGACCGTCCAGAACCCGTACCGCGTCTACGCGATGCCGCTCTCGCGCACGGCCACCCACCCGCTGCTTCCGCCGAGCGACGAGGAAACCCCTGCCCCGACCGCCAGCGAGAAGCCGGCGACGCCTCAGCCCGGAACGCCTCCGGCAGGCGAGGCCCAGGCTCCGCCGACGACCCCGGGAACGACGCCCCCGGCGCCCCCCGCCCCCGCGATCGATGTGGAAGGCGCGGCCGACCGCGCGGTGCCCCTTCCGATGCCCGCGGGCCAGTACTCCATCGTGTCCGGCGTGAAGGACGGGCTCATCTACGTCTCGGGAAGCCAGCTGTCCCGATTCGACCTCACCAGCCGGACGTCGACCCCCCTCGGCTCGCTGCCGCTGGGAGGAGGCCAGATTTCGTTCAACCCCTCCCGGACGAAGATGGCGTACTACGCCGGGAACGTCCTCGGGATCGTCGACGTGAAGCCGGGCCTCCAGCCGGGCCAGGGAAGGGTCGACACGAGCGCCGTCGAGGCCATCGTCGATCCTCGCCAGGAGTGGCGGCAGATGTTCTGGGAAGCCTGGCGCTATGAGCGCGACCGCTTCTACGACCCGAACATGCGCGGCCTGGACTGGAAGGCGATCGGCGACCGCTACGCCACCTATCTGCCCTACGTCAACCACCGCAGCGACCTCGATTTCGTGTTGGGGCTCATGCTCGGCGAACTCGGAACCGGCCACTCCTACGTCGCCAACGTCGGCTCCGGCGTACGGCCGATCGCAGTCGGGCAGCTGGGTGCGGACTACCGGCTCAACGCGGGCAAGGTCCAGATCGCCAAGATCTACAACGGCAACAACTACGAGGAAGGGCGGCGAGGACCTCTGGGCGAGCCGGGCGTGAACGTGAAGGAAGGGGACTACCTCCTCGAGATCGACGGCCAGCCGCTGACCGCCGACATCAACCCGCACGCCCTCCTCGTGGGGAAGGCCAACCAGACGGTGATCCTCACCGTGAACGACCGACCGACGACCGAAGGCGCCCGCAAGGTGCGCGTCCGGCCGATCAGCAACGAGGGCCAGCTTCGGTACGCGGAGTTCGTCGAAGAGAGCCGCCGCAAGGTGGATCAGCTCTCCGGAGGCAAAATCGCCTATATCCACGTGCCGAACACGTCGATCGAAGGCATGGTGGAGTTCAACCGGGGCTTCTACGGACAGTCGGATCGCGATGCGGCGTTGATCGACGAGCGGTGGAACGGGGGCGGTATGCTGCCGACGTTCTTCATCGAAGCTCTCCAACGTCAACCGGTCCTGTACGTCCAGTCCCGAACCTCGGACTTCGACTCGCCCGACGCGATCAGCATTCCCGGTCCCAAGGCGATGCTGATCAACCAGTACGCTGGATCCGGTGGCGACATGTTCCCGTACCTGTTCAAGCGGGCGGGGCTCGGGCCCCTGATCGGCACCCGAACCTGGGGCGGGCTCGTCGGCATCCGCGGGTTCAACTCGTTCATCGACGGCGGCGGCGTCACCGCCCCCGAGTTTTCGATCTACGACCCTGCGACGAACGAGATCGTCGCCGAGAATCGCGGCATCGATCCCGACATCGAGGTGGACGACCGACCCGACATGGTAGCCCTGGGCCGCGACGTTCAACTCGAGCGTGCGGTCGAGTACCTCATGGCCGAGGTCCGAAAGCGCCCCGTCCGCCAGCCGAGAAAGGAGATCCCCCGCCTTGGAAGGGAGGGGATCGTCAAGTAGACCCAAGCCCCCGGGCCCCTCTCCTCGAAGGAGAGGGGTTGGGGTGAGGTTGACGTCAAGGTGCGGCTCCCATCGTCATTGCCTCAGCAGCCAGGGCTACAAGATAACCGAGGGTGCGGCAGCTCTGCTGCTGAGGCTCTCCGAACCGCCGAACTTCGTGAGCCGAAGACGTCCGGCCGCAGTAAGAGAAGTCAAAAGCGGCGACCTCGCGCCTGCGACCCCTCATCCCAACCCTTCCCCCGTGTGCGGACCGGGGACATAGTGGACGGGTGTTCGGAGACATGGTGGACACATGCCGTGGGAGGCTTTGTCCATCGTGGAGTTGCGCGAAGAGTTCTGTCGTCTGGCCCTATCGGGCTCGGTTCCCGTTCGGGAGCTTTGC
>DASWVS010000265.1:0-2458 GCA_036401135.1 Fimbriimonas sp. | reverse complement strand
CTGAATCATCGGTGGTCCATTCTAGCCCTTCTCCTCCGTCGTGAATTTTCCTGCCGATGTGACAATTATTGCGGTTTTTCGCGCTATTCTAGAGACATGCGCAAGTTACTGCTTCTTGTCTTCACTCTCGCCTTGATGGTCGGATGCGGCGGTGATGGAAATGACAACGGCTTCGATGAAAGGAACATCGCCGAGAACTTCGCCAGCCGATTCGTGTCCGCCCTCAACTCCGACGACGTCGACCGGGTTGCTCCCCTCATTTCCGCCAACTTCTACGAGGATTGCTTCGACCGGCGCGACTTCCTGGACTCCTACGAGCAGGACATTCGGGACGGCTTCCGCTACAACCTCGAGATTCTCGACGTGTGGGACGAGGAGTTTCTCGACGACAACGAGGTCCGCTTCATGATCCGGATCCGAGACCGGGACACCGGCGCGACCGACGAGTTCCCCGTTTACATCCGGCGCGAAAACGGCACTTGGAGAATGTACGGCAACCAGGACTGCAACCGAAGCTCCGGCCAAAGCACGCAGAAGCCTGCAAGCGTGGTTCAGTTCATACAGAAAGACTGACCTTCTCGGGGTTCGACCCTTCTGGGGCACGTTCTTCGTCCGTAAGAACGTGCCCCATTCCGTACGTGAGCTGACCGAACAACGAGAGCTGCAGGCTTTGTCGCCGTTTGCGGCGAAAGCCGCCCTCAGCGCAGGCCGACCCGTCGACGAGCCTCAGGACTCCGTCCGTACGGCGTTCCAAAGGGACCGCGACCGGATCCTCCACTCCAAACCCTTCCGTCGCCTCAAGCACAAGACCCAAGTCTTCATCGACCCCGTGGGCGACCACTACCGCACCCGGATGACGCACTCGCTGGAGGTCGCCCAGATCGCTCGAACGGTTGGACGCGCGCTCCGGCTGAACGAAGACCTGATCGAGGCGATCGCCCTCGGCCACGACCTCGGCCACACTCCGTTCGGCCATGCGGGCGAGTCTGCTCTGGACGAGGCTTTGAACGAGCACGCCTCCCCCGAGGGGCCACGAGGCTTCTCGCATTACGAACAGTCCCTTCGCGTCGTGGACGTGCTCGAGGGCTTGAATCTGACCCACGAGACGCGGCAGGGGATCGGCGGCCATAGCAAAGGCCGGGGCGACCTCACCGCCTACGACGGGACCCCGACCTCGACCCTCGAAGCCGCCGTCGTGCGCGTGAGCGACCGCATCGCCTACCTGAACCACGACCTCGACGACGCCCTCCGCGCCGAGATCATCCCCGAGATTCCCGGCTTCGCCCGCGACATCGGCGAGTCCCACGGAAGGCGCGTCGGCGCGATGGTCGAGGACCTGATCGTGAACAGCCAGGACAAGCCGGCCATCGTGCTCTCCCCTTCGATGCTCGCCTGCCTGAACGATCTCAAGGAGTGGCTGTTCGAGAACGTTTACCTTTTGTATCCGAAAAGGTACACCGACGTGCCCAAGGCGAGGCGGATGGTGAAGGAGCTTTTCCAGCACTTCGTCCAGCCGGGCGCCCTTCCGCCTGGATACGAAGGCGTGCAGGGGGCGGTCGACTACATCGCCGGCATGACCGACCGCTACGCGATCGAGGTCTATGCGAAACTCAAGCTCCCCAGTTCCTGGAAGTTGCCATAGAATAGGCGTTCGATGGTTGAAGCAGGAAAAGACCGCGAGGGGGCGGAAAGAACCGTTCTATCGAACATGCGGATCGACGTGAAGGTAACGCCGGGCGAGACGAACGGGGAGCTCCTGGTGGTCGAACACACCGATTATCATCGGGGAGGACCGCCGAAGCATGTCCATCTGCACCAGGACGAGTGGTTCTACGTGCTCGAAGGGTCCTACCGGTTCGTCATCGGCGACGAATCCCACGAGCTTAAGCAAGGCGACTCGATCCTCGCCCCGAAAAACGTTCCTCATGTTTTCGCCCACGTTGGCGACGGGCTGGGCCGCGTCCTGATCGCCTACCAGCCGGCGGGACAGATGGCAGGCTTCTTCGACGAACTGGCGCAGCTGGACGGGCTTCCGCCGATGGAAGAGCTTGCGCGGCTGTTCCGAGTGCACGGGATGGAGCTTCTCGGCCCGCCCTTGCTCGCCCATTAGCTCCTGTCGGTTCCCGCTTTCCGCCCGCTCGGAAGCTTAGCCGAAGGCCGCGTCGTGGAACTTCGGGCGGAACTCGATGATCTTCGTGTTCTCCGCCGTCGGGTGCACCCGGTTCGTCAGGAGGATCGCCCAGTTCCCGCTGTCGGGGTCGCACCAGACGCTCGTGCCGGTATAGCCGGTGTGGCCGAAGCTGCGCGGCCCCAGCACGCTGCCGGCGGACGACCCTTCGGCGCTTCGGGTGTCCCACCCGAGCGCCCGCGTGCTGAGCTCGCTCTGCCTGCGCGTAAAGGAAGCGATCGTCTCCCCCTTCACGATCCCGCCGCGGTTCATGAACCGCATGAAGGCCTC
>DASWVS010000264.1:0-6842 GCA_036401135.1 Fimbriimonas sp. | reverse complement strand
CAGACGGTCTTCAAGCACCCGGAGGGGGAGAAGGAGTTCCCTTGGCACCAGGACGACGGCTACACGCCCGTCACCCCGTCTCCTTACCTCACCCTCTGGATGGCGATCAACGACGCGACCGTCGAGAATGGATGCGTCTCGGTGCTGCCGGGATCGCACCGAAACGGGCTGGTCGAGCATCGGCCGAGCCCGATCGGCCTGGTATGCCGGTCGAACGACGATCCCGACCAGGGGATCCAGGTCCCCATCGAGGCCGGATCGATCATTGCCTTCTGGTCCCTCACGATGCACAAGAGCGGGCCGAACCGGTCCAACGGCATCCGGAAAGCCTACGTGATCCAGTACTCGAAGTCGCCCCTCCGCTACGCCGAGAGCGGCGAGCCCGTGCAGGACCTGATTCCGGTGGCGCGGGACGGCCGGGACGTCTGAAGCCAAGGCGCCCGACAGGCGATCCCGTCGGGCGCGCGAAGGCAGCCTAGGCTTTTGTGATGGTGCTGCTGACCTTCTGGTCGAGCGTCATGCCGCCGAAGTCGATCTTGTTCGTTCCCTTCGTCGTGATCGTCGTCGGCAGGCCGGTGGCGATGTCGACGAGGTATTCGCTCTCGGTGTCGGTATCCAGGTTGGCGCTCATCCCGCCGGGACCCTGGGTCTCCATCGTGCCTTTGATGACCGCCTTGATCGTCGCTACGCCGTTCTCGACCTTGGTCAGGGTGTAGGCGACGGGGAGGGCTTTCTTCGGACCGGGGGTTGCTCCTGCGGCGGTGAGGGCTTCGGTGAGGTTGATCTCGGCCGACCAGGTGTCGCCGATGTTCAGCGCCTTCTCCGGATACTCGAGGCCGAGAAAGCCGACGTTGGCCGAACCGCTGGAGAGCGCCGAGAACATCTTCGCCATATCGTCCGCCTCGATCTTCGTTTCGAGCGCCTTTCCTAGATCGCTATAGACGATCGTGGTTTTCACCGACTCGATGGACTTGGTCAGGTCCTCGACCGTGAAGGGAAGCGGCACGTTCTCGGGAAGGGTCAGTTTGACGTTCGTCATCTGAACCAGGGCCTGCGTGCCTTTCTCGGCTTTGGCCGTCTTGATGCTCATCGTCATGTCGACGGTCTGCGAAAGGTCGGTGCCCATCATGTCCTGGGCGATCTGGGTTTTGACCCCGTAGTTCAGCGCCTGGTCGGGCTGGAGCTTGAGCCTGAGGGACAGCGGCGTCTGCGCCGGGGCGGCGAGCGCCAGGGAGGAAGCAAGAACGGAGAAGATGAGAGCGGCGCGCTTCATATCCATGATTATGCTGATCGCGCCTCGCGCGTTGCATCCGAGGGCCGGAAGGGCCCTCAAACCACCATCGAATCGAAGATTTCGCCCAGGTCGTCCGCCTGGTCGAGCGACCACAGGTTTTCGAGCGCCGCGTCGCTGCCCTTCGCACCCAGCATCCGGTCCGCCATGCTGCGGAACTTCGTCTCGACCGCCGGGTCCGACATCGGGTTCAACACGTGACCGCTCGGCGCATCGACGCGGCTCTCGAAGGACTCGCCGGACTTTAGCCGCACCCGGACCCGGTTCGGGATCCCGCCCTGCGGGTAAACGCTGTCCAAAGCCTCGTCCGCGACCACCTTCGTTTTGGCCACCAATCCGAGCAGGCTCTCGTCGCGGAAGCGGCGCTCCTCGTAGGTGTCCAGGGTAACGGTACCATCGACCAGGGCGGCGCAGGTGATGTAGGGAAGCGAGTGGTCCGCGGTTTCCCGGCTCTCGGGGCGCCATTTCTCGGGCTCGGAACCGATGATCTCCCAGCTTGCGGTGAAGGTCGCGATCTCGACCTCCTCGACCTCGTTCGGAAGCAGCGGGCGGCCTCGCTCCCGTACGATGTCCTGCGCGGCGTCGACGGCGCTCTGGCTGTGGTACTCGGCGGGCCACTTCTTGATGTAGGTCCGGTTGATCATATAGCCGTCGTTGGTCGAGCCCCACTCGTCGATGTCGAAGGCGTCGCCGCCGCAGACCTCGTTGAAGAAGCCCATCGCCCCCTCGAACACCTCCGAAGCGCCTGTCATGCCGTGGTGGGCGAGCAGCGTCGCGAAGACCCCGTTGCGGGACGCGTTCGCGAACGCGCAGCCCTTCCACATGGAGAGTTCGCCGACCCGCGTCTGGCGCATCGCGTTGTTCGGGACTCCGGCCAGGCCGAGCGCATGCACCATCGTTTCCTCATCGAAACCGAGCATCGCTCCGCACCCGGCGACGGTCGAGAAGGCGCCGTAGGTGACGTGGTCCCAGCCGCGCTTCCGGATCGAGTAGGCGTCGCAGAGCCGGCACTGGACTTCGTACGCGATCACCGCCCCGAGGATGGCGTGCTTGCCGCTGAGCCCGAACGCGTCGGCGACGGCGAGGATGGCGGCGAGGTTGTCGCTCGGATGCGCCGGCTCCTTGCTGAGGTAGGTGTCGTTGTAGTCCAGGTACCGGAACATCGTGCCATTGGCGAAGGCGGCGAGCTCGGGAGTGCTCTGGTGCCGCGTGCCGACGACGGTGGAACCGAGCTCGCTGGTGGAGTAGGAGGCGAGGAGCCTCGCGATCTTCGCCGGCTCGGCGGTCCACGCGCCCATGGCGCAGCCCATGGAGTCGATCAGCCGCCGTTTCACCTCGTGGATGGATTCCCTCGTCAGGTCGCCGTATTCGAGGTTGCAGGCGAAGTCGGCGATCTTGCGGGCGAGCGACATGGATCGGTTTTACCCAAGCGTCCCAAAAGCGACACGCCGTTTCCCCAAAGGGTAAGGTCGTTTCATGCGTTACTTCCTGTCGGCCTTCGCCGACGAGATCAGCCCGGATCTGGACGAGCAGCTCTCGACGCTCCGGCGGCTGGAAGTCGGTGGGCTCGACCTTCGCAGCGTCCAGGGCAAGAACGTGCTCGACCTGACCGACGACGAGGTTCGACAGGTGCGGCGCAAGTGCGAGGCTGCGTCGATCATCCCTCAGGCGGTGGGGTCGCCCGTCAACAAGGTGATGCTGACGGACCATAACCGCGAGATCGAACTGGGAAGGCTGGAGCGCGCCATCAACGTCGCCAAGCTTCTCGGCATCGCCCGCATCCGGATCTTCACTCCCGAAGCGCCGATGGGAACGGACCCCTGGGACGAGGTTTGCGCGTGGATGTGCGAGCAGGTCGAACTCGCGGAGGACAACGACATCCTCCTGCTCCACGAAAACGACGCCCGGTTCTATGGCGCCTACCCGGACAACAGCAAGAGGCTCCTTGCCGAGTTCGGAGGAAAGAACTTTCGCGCCGCCTTCGACTTCGCGAACACCGTCCTTCTGGGCTACCGCCCTTGGGACGACTGGTTCCCGTGGATCCTGCCCCATCTCGACACGCTCCACATCAAGGACGCCCAGGACGGGGTCATCCTCCCGGCGGGCCAGGGCGATGGACAGATGGAGCGGACCTTCCGTTGGCTCGTCGAACAAGGCTGGGAGGGAACGCTCACCCTGGAGCCGCACCTACAGGCCACAGGCCCGTTCGGAGGGTTCACCGGAGACCAGCTGTTCGAGTCGGCGGTGACGGCGCTCCGTGCCACTCTGGCCGCCGCCGGCGCCGAAGCATAGGATCCCGAAACGGAGAGAAGGAGAACAAACGACGATGCCGATGCTCGACATGCCTCTGGCTGAGCTGGAGGTCTACCAGGGTAAAAATCCCCGGCCAGGCGATTTCGACGCCTTTTGGGACCGGAGCCTTGCGGAGATGCAGGCGACCGACCCTCAAGTCACGCTCTCCCCCGCCTCTTTCCAGACACCGGCGGCCGAGTGCTTCGACTTGACCTTCACGGGCGTGGGAGGCGCGCGAATCTACGCCAAGTACGCCCGGCCGCGGAAGCTTCGCGGCAAAGCGCCGGCGATCCTGCAGTTCCACGGCTACTCGTGGCATGGGGGCGAGTGGAACGAGAAGCTGAGTTGGATCGCCAACGGTTTCTGCGTCGCCGCCCTCGACTGCCGCGGCCAGGGAGGGCGCTCCGAGGATCCCGGCGGAGTCAAGGGCACGACGCTGAACGGCCATATCATCCGGGGTCTGGACGACTCGCCGGAAAAGCTCCTTTACCGGTCGATCTTCCTCGACTGCGCCCAACTGGCGCGCATCGTCATGGGGATGGACGAGGTCGACGAGACGCGCGTCGGCGCCGCGGGGGGCTCCCAGGGCGGCGGCCTCACCCTCGCCTGCGCCGCATTGGAGCCGCGCGTCGCCCGAATCGCCCCCACGTTCCCCTTCCTTTCGGACTACTACCGGGTCTGGGAGATGGACCTGGACCAGAACGCCTACGCGGAGCTGCGCACCTTCCTGAAGTTCTTCGATCCAAGGCACGAGAGGGAGCACGAGGTGTTCGAGCGGCTCGGTTACATCGACGTGCAGCACTTGGCGCCCAGGATCCGCGCCGAGGTGTTGATGGGCACCGGCCTTTTGGACAGCGTCACCCCGCCGTCGACGGTTTTCGCCGCCTACAACAAGATCGGCTCGAAAAAACGGATGGTCGTCTATCCCGACTACGGCCACGAGGCGCTTCTCGGCTTCGGGGACATGTCATACGAGTTCCTGATGCAAATGTAGGAGAAAGCGGGCAGCGGGCTGAACGGAACCCGCCTTCCGATCGCCAAACAAGGCGATGCGGAAGGAGTCGTTGGACTTTCTGCGAGAGCTCGTGGATATGCCCTCGCCCTCGGGTTACGAAGAGCGCGCCGCCGCGCTCTACCGGTTCTATCTCGAATCGGTCGCGGATCGCTTCCACACCGACCTGTTGGGGAACACCTGGGCGGCGTTGAACCCGGACGCCCCGCTCAAGGTGATGCTCGCGGGACACATCGACGAGATCGGGTTCATCGTCAACCATATCTCCGAGGAGGGGCTGGTCCACTTCAAGACGATCGGCGACTACGACGTCGTCATCCCCGCAGGGCAGAGGGTTTGGATCCATTCGAAAGAGCGGGTGCCGGGCGTGATCGGCCGAAAGGCGATCCACATCCTCGAGGACGAGAAGGAGCAGGACAAGGCTCCCGACCTCCACGGCCTCTGGATCGATCTCGGCGTCGACTCGAGAAGCGAAGCGGAGGCGCTGGTCGAGTTGGGCGATCCCGCGACGATCCAGTCCGAGTTCCAGATGCTGCAGAACGGCCGGGCGATCGCCCGAGGGTTCGACAACAAGGTCGGAGCCTATATCGTGGCAGAGGCGCTGAGGCTTCTCAAGGACGAACTGGATCCCGGCGTCGGCGTCTACGCCGTCGCGACCGTCCAGGAGGAGGTCGGCTTCCGGGGAGCCTATGCGGCGGCGTTTGCGATCGGCGCCCAGGTGGGCCTGGCCGTCGACGTGAGCCACGCGACCGACCACCCCGGGATGGACGAAGCCCGGTACGGAAGGGTCCGGATTGGAAAAGGCCCAACGATCACAAGAGGGCCTTACATCAACCCGCACGTGTTTCGAACCTTGCGGGAGGCGGCGGTCGAGGACTCGATCCCGTTTCAGATCGAGGTCGCGGGCCAATGCACCGGTACCGACGCGACCGCGATGCAGACGAACCGGGACGGAATGGCGACCGGTCTGATCGGGATCCCGCTGCGCTACATGCACACGCCTTGCGAGCTTCTCTCGCTGGAAGACGTGCAGAACGCGGCGCGTTTGATCGCCGCGTTCTGCCGGCGCCTCACCGCGGAAACGGACTTCACCCCGCGAGCCGGCTAGCCCTTGGTTTTGCCGGGGTCCCCGCCGGAGGTTCCACCTCCGGTGGTGCCGCCGCCAGTGGTGCCGCCCCCGGTCGTTCCCCCGCCCCCGGTCGTTCCGCCGTCGCCCTTGCCGGGGTCTTCCTTCTCGGGATCCTTCTTGGGCGGGTCTTTGGGCGGGTCGGTCGGCTTCTTCTCCGGCTCTTTGGTCGCGGGCGGGACGACGGGCGGTTCCGCCTTCTTGGTGCCGCTCGCGTTGTTGAGGTCCTCGTCTTCGCTGGTGATCGAGCCTTTGATCTTCTTGCCGTGGTAGCTTTCGTCGTCCTCCTTCGTGGAGAGCGTGAAGACCACGGCGAAGAGGTCGTCGCCGGTGGAGTTCTTCATCCGGACCTTCGGCTCTTCGCTCGTCGTGGAGAGCGTCAGTTCTTCCTTCTCGCCGTCCCAGAACCCCTTGTCGGCCCAGACCTGCCGCCATCGGTCGCGCGGCAGGTCCTGCTTCGCCTGGGGCGAGCCGGTGATGTTCGCCCGTCGCTGCCCCTTTCGATACCAGTACTCGACCGACTCGCTCCGAACCAGCATCGGGTATTCGCGGATGTTCTTCGGATCCCGCAGATCCTCGAGGTCCCGCTTCTCCTGGGGGGTCGTCGACGGCTTGGGCCGACCTGCGACCACTTCGTCGGGAGGGGTGATCCGGAACGGGGTGATCGTTTCGATCTTGGGACCCTTGTCGCGCTCGCTCTTCGGCTTCATCAACATCGTGACGTTGCCGGTCAGGACGGCGCGCTTCTCCTTCCGGTAGATGGTCGCCCGGTCGGAGGTCATGTTGGCGGCGCCGGAGTAGTACTCCACCCGCCCCGTGACGACGATGACGTCCGTCTTGCGGTTGTGCTCGATCAGTTGGCCCCGGACGATGATGTCGCCGTCGGTTCCTTCGCCGTTCGTGTAGGTCACGATGTCCCCGACCGACTTCACCTCGTCGCCGGACAGGTTCCACTGCTTCGGCGTCGGGTCGTCTTCCTGGAGGGACAGCGCGGCCGTCCCTTTCCAGTTCACGTGCTTCACGACCAGTTCGCGGTTCTTGTTCAGCATCAGGCTTCCCGAAGCGGCGTTGATCGCGCCTCCTCGGAACCTGCCCGCGATCGGCTTCGGCATGGAGACCTT
>DASWVS010000263.1:0-1563 GCA_036401135.1 Fimbriimonas sp. | reverse complement strand
AGCATCCACGCGGACATGGAGGTCGATCCGTCGGAGATCACTTTCGAGGCCGCCGAGCAGCTCTCGTCGCTGGAACCGTTCGGATGCGAGAACCCCATCCCTTCGTTCGTGACGCGAGGCGTCAAACTGACCCAGCTCCTCCCCACGAAGAACCCCGCCCACATGCGCCTCAAGCTTGCCGGGGAGAACTGCAGCTTCGACGGGATCGCGTTCGGGCTCGGCGAACGGTTCTCGAAAGCCGGGGCGGGCGTCTCGACCGACCTGGTCTTCCAGCCGTCGATCGACGAGTGGAACGGGCGCCGGAGCCTGAAGCTGAAGATCAACGACTTTTCGGTCGTCTGACGCTTCGGTTCTACTCCGCTTGGCGGCCGACCACCACGCTTCGCACGATCTCGGACTGCCCTCGCCGGAACCGGACCGAGATCTTCGCTCCCACCTGCTGCCGGAACATGACGCGGGAGAAGTCGATCTGGTTGTCGATCGGAGCGCCGTTGATCTCAAGGATCACGTCGTTGATTCGGAGACCGGCCTTCTCCGCCGAGCTTCCGGGGTTAATGCGCTGGATCAGCGCTCCACCCTCCTGCGCGTTTCGACAGAACACGCCCAGTGCGGGATAGGAGACGTCGTGCCCGGGAGCGCGGAAGTCTTCCACCACCCGTCGAACGACGTCCGGCCCGACCGTATAGGCGACCGTCATCTGTGCCGGTCCCATCTGCCGGACCAGGGGAGATTTCACCGTCAGATTCGGGCCGAGTCCACCCGGCGCGAGCAGGTTCGCCCCCATCTGGTCCGACTCCCGGGTCGCGAGCGTCGCGTAGAGCGCGCCCATGAACTCGCGGTCATAGGAGACGAGCAGCGCTCCGCTGATCGAGCTTCCCGACCTCTCGAAGCGCACTTCGCTCAACGGCAGGATCCTGAGACCGGGACCGACTCGCCCGAGTTGGTTGGCGGACACGAACTCGGCACGCACCGGCCCGGCAGGCATGATCGCGAACATCGGCGTCCCGGGCCTTTCGTTGCCTTCAGGCATGCCGAGAGGACGGAGACCCTCCGGTACCGACCCGACGATCTTTAGGAGCGCCAGTTGGGTGGTGCCGTCGGAGTTCTTGAGTTGAAGCCGAAGCGTCCGCCCGTCGAGCAGCCGCGCGTCCATCGAGTTGCCTTGGACCGAATCCGCGTGGGTGATGAAGAGTCCCGAAGGATCGATCATCGCCGCGGCGCCCGTCGGGCTCCCGGAGCGCATCAGGACCACGATCGAGGGCTTGATCCGCTCCCAGGCCGCTTTTTCGCGGGCGGTCAGAGGGGCAGACTGCCCCGAGACCGCGATCGCTGCAGAGATGGCTAAGCTAGCCGCCGACAAGTACATTGGATGCGCTTTCAACCTCCGTGGCAACCTGGGCGCCGGTATCCGCATCCCTCTCCTGAGCGATGAGGATGATCGGCTGCTCTTCCATCACGACCGGCGGCTCGTCCATCGGCACTTCGTTCGCCCTCAGGATGATGGTGTCGCCCTGCTGATCCTTGGTGGCGACCAGTTCCCGCTTCCCTTGGGTGCGGTTCCTC
>DASWVS010000262.1:0-7639 GCA_036401135.1 Fimbriimonas sp. | reverse complement strand
GGTTCGTACACCGGGGGGACCGCATTGGGACGCCTCGGCATGTTGCTCTTGGCCCACGTGTAGTAAGGAGTATTGACGGACGAGGGTGCGATGTAGCAGAGATTGATCCGGCTCTCCATCTGCTGGAGTTCTGCCTGCAGGGACTCGGCGAACCCCCGAAGCGCGAACTTGGCCGCGCAGTACGCCGATTGGAGCGGCACCGCCCGGTACCCCAGCCCAGAGCCGATGAGCACGATCGATCCCCGATTTCGGGGAACCATGCGCCGCAGGGCGGCCAGCGTCCCATACACCTGGCCTAGATAGCCGACCTCGGTGATCCGTTGAAACTCCTCCGGCCTCATGTCGAGAACCGGCGAGTACATCGCGACGATCGCGCCGTTGATCCAGACGTCGATTGGGCCCAGTTCGCGCTCGACGGCCGAAGCCGCCTCCTCGACCCGATCGGGCATGGAAACGTCGAGAGGAAGCACCCGGCCTGACCCGCCCGCGCGAATGACCTCCTCGAGGGTCTCCTCGAGCGCCTCGGCGTCGCGGGCGATCAGCCCGATCCTGGCGCCATGGCGCGCGAACTCCAGCGCCGTCGCTCGTCCGATGCCCGCCGACGCGCCGGTGATGACCACGACCTCCGACATACCGTATACGACGGTATGGAACGCGCACAGTTCGCGCTGGCGCCCTACTGGAAGCACATGCGAGTGCCCTTCCAGCTATCGTTGGCGCCGCTGTTCCTCTGGGGAGCGTCGCTGGCGACGGTCGAATCGTGGCCGCGGCTGGCGCTCGCCTTTGTCGCGTTCCACTTCTTCCTCTACACCGGCGTCACCGCCTACAACTCCGCCTTCGACCGGGACGAGGGGCCGGTCGGCGGCATGATGCGTCCCCCGGAGGTTCCGGACCGGCTCCTCGAGTTCTCGATCGGGCTCCAGGCGGTCGGTGCCGTCCTCTCGTCGATCGCCGGGCTGTTGCCGCTGTACCTCGTCTTCACCGGACTCGGTATCGCGTACTCGTACCCCCGGATCCGCTTGAAGCGCGACCCGGTGGCAAGCGCCTTGGTGGTGTTCCTGGGTCAGGGAGTGTTGGGCACGCTCGCCGGGTGGGTCGCCGCCTCAGGCGAATATGGCCCGATCGGTCCCAGGCTGCTCCTCGGAGTGGCCGGCGCCTCTCTGACCACGCTGGGTCTCTACCCGTTGACCCAGATCTACCAGATCGAGGAGGACGCGCGAAGAGGCGACAGGACGCTGGCGGTGATGCTCGGAAAACAGGGTGCGATCCGGTTCGGCGCGTTGTGCCTCGCTGCCTCCGGCATCCTCTCCACGACCCTGATGCTTCTCGAGAAAGCATGGTTCGCGGCGACGTGCCTCGCCCTGTGCTATCCGGTGATGCTGCGGCAAGTGGCGCGGATCGGAAGGGAAGACCCGTCGGTCGAGGCCTCCTTCCTGTCCGTGACGCGTCTGAACTACACGGCCTCGCTGGGGTTCCTCGTCTTTATCGGCTTGAGGATGACGGGCCTGCTCTAGGATCTTTTCTCATGGGTGGCCTTTCTTCGATTCGACGGCTCCTGGTTCCTTCGCGCTCCGCCGGCATCGAACTGATCGACTCTTACGAGCATTCCGGCCGCGACTTCCTCGCCAGTTTTCGGGATATCCGCAAGATCAACCGGTACTTGGGAGGCTGCGCCGTCGTCCGCAAGCGGATCCGGCCGTATCTCGGGGCCCGGACCTCCGTTCTCGACGTCGGCACCGGCCTTGCCGACATTCCCGCCGACCTCGTCCGCTGGGGAACCCGCAGAGGCCGAGAGATCCGCGTCGTCGGCCTCGACGCAAACCCCAAGATCCTGGCTGCGGCGAGACGCGAGACGCAGGGCGTTGCCCTGATGAAAGCTTCGGCGCACGCGTTGCCGTTTCCGGACGGCAGCTTCGACGTCGTCGTCTCTTCATTGACTTTCCATCACTTCGACGAGCCCGCCGCCGCCGCGGCCCTGCGCGAGATGGTTCGTGTCGCCCGGCGGGTGGTGATCGTGAACGACCTTCAGCGAGGCTATCTGCCCGCCGCCCTCATCTGGCTGGTCACGCGCGTCGCCCGCATGCACTTTCTCACGAGACACGACGCCCCGCTCAGCGTCCTGCGGTCGCTGACGCCTCCCGAGTACGAGCGGCTCGCGCGCGGATCCGGTTTCCTCGACGCACGGGTCTATCGCCACCCTTTCTGGAGGGTCGCCGTGGTGGTGGGTAAGCCGGAATGAGGACCGACGTCGCCGTGGTGGGCGGGGGGCCGGGCGGATCGGCGGCCGCGATCGAGCTCGCGCGACGGGGCTTCGACGTCACCCTCTTCGAACGGGACGACTGGTTCCGCGACAAGCCCTGCGGGGAGTTTCTGAACGCCGCCGCCTGCTCGTTGGCGGTAGAACTCGGAGTGCGGCTGGATCAGGGCGTGCGCGTGGCGGCGGTCGCGCTCCGGACTCAGAACCATCGGCTCGAGGTGAAACTCTGTCGCCCCGGCCGCTCGATCCGAAGAAACGTCCTCGATGCCGCGCTTCTGCGCAGCGCCGCGCACCATGGAGTGAAGGTCTTGACCGGACGACCGGTCCGGTCGGTGCACGGCGGCCGGATTCTTGGCGACGGGTTCGCATACGACGTCAAGCTCGTGATCGCCGCCGACGGCTCCCATTCGCGCATCGCGCGCGAGCGGGGCCTCGTCCGCTCGATCCCCCGGCTTCAGCGGGTCGGGGCGGTGGCCCATCTCCGGGTTTCCCGATCGCTGGAGCCGGGGCTCATGACGATGTTCGCTACTCGCAGGGATTCTCCCGTCGCGGCTGGGTTCTGCACGCGCGGCGGCGGACGGGCGATCCTGAGCGGCGTCCTGCCAAAAGGCCTCCCCCCGCGGCCGGCCCTCGAGGGCTTCGTTAGGAATCGCGTCGGGATCGACGCCGCAATCGAGGAGATTCGCACGACCGCCTGCTTCGGCCACCGGCTGCTGCGCCCGTACGACGAGGGTGTGCTGTTCGTGGGCGACGCTGCGTGCTTCGTGGATCCCTTCTCGGGCGAAGGGATCCACCACGCCTTCGAAGGGGCTCGCCTGGCAGCCGCCGTGGCGGAAGCCCACCTTCGAAACAAGGATCCTCTGTCGAACTATGCAAGGCTTCGGCGAGAGCTGGACCGCCGGTACCTGTTGTGCGACCTCGTCCAGTGGTTCGTCCATCGCCCTGCGGCGATCGACCGCCTCGCAGGTCGCCTCGGAGACGATTCGGCGTCGAGGCTCATCGAGACCATGACCGATGCGCTGCCGCCGACGGCCGTCTTGAATGCGAAGTTGTTAAGGGAGGTATTCGTTTGAACACGTCGAACCAAGTGCTGATCCGTGGCGATCGGGAACACATCTACCGTCTCGCGTCGCAGGTGGAACGCTGGCCGGATATCCTGCCGCATTATCGGGCGGTCGATATCCTGGATGGCGATTCCCGTTCGAGGACGGTCCGCATGAGGTGCTTCCGCCGTTTCGGCCCCGTCAACTGGCCGTGCCAATGGCTTGCCGAACAGGAACTCGACCCGGAAGCAGGCAAGATCCGCTACCGGCACCTCGCGGGTCCAGCGAAAGGCATGCGGGTCGAGTGGTCGCTGGAATGCTGTGGCGATTCCGTCCGGACGACCATCACCCATCTTTTCGAGCCTCGGATCCCGATCTTCGGATCGATCTATAGCGATCGAATCGTCGGACCGCTCTTTGTCAGCCGGATCGCCGGCCAAACGCTGGAGACGATCAAACGATACGTGGAGGGAGAAAAATGAGAAGGGTCGTCGTTACGGGGCTGGGCGCGGTCACACCGATCGGGTGCGGAGCCGACGGGCTCTGGCAGGGCGTCCTGGCGGAGAGGTCGGCGGTGCGCCGGATCCGGTCCTTCAATCCTTGCGAGTTCAACTGCCATATCGCCGCCGAGATCGACGACTTCCGCCCCGAGGAGCGCCTCGACCCGAAGCGGATCAAGCGTTTGGACCGCTACTCCAAGCTCGCCCTGGTCGCAGGGATGATGGCGATCGACGACGCCGGCCTCGGTACGGTGGATCCCAACCGGGCAGGCGTCACCGTCGGTTCCGCGTTGGGCGGGATCGCCTGCGCCGAGGAGGAGATGGGGCATTACCTCGCCGGGGGCCTCAGGGCGGTCAACCCCATGTTGGCGCTCTCCGTGTTCGGGGGTGCGGCCTCATGCAACCTGGCCATCGAGCTGGGGTGGTTCGGTTTCAATACCGCCAACTCGGACAGCTGCGCCTCTTCTCCGGTTGCGCTCGGCAACGCGCTCAACGCGATCCGGCGTGGGGATGCAGACGTGATCCTCGCCGGGGGTGCGGAAGCCCCCCTCTATCCCTTGACCTTCGGCGCCTTCTCGCTCATTCGGGCGATGTCCCAGCGGAACCACGACCCGGAGCAGGCCTGCCGCCCCTTCGACGCGGCCCGCGACGGATTTGTGATGGCCGAAGGGGCCGCGTTCCTGGTGCTCGAGGAGAGGGAGCGCGCGCTCCGTCGAAGAGCCCGCATCTACTGCGAACTCGCGGGATTTGGGTTGACGAACGACGGCAGCCATATGACCGCTCCTCGGACCGACGGCGAGCAAGCGGCGCGGGCGATGTCTCTCGCCCTGCACGATGCGGCCACCGATCCCTCCGAGATCGACTACATCAACGCCCACGGCAGCTCGACTCCCCTCAACGACTCGACCGAAACGACCGCGATCAAGAAGGTCTTCGAGGGCGATGCGTACCGCATCCCCGTCAGCGGGACGAAATCGATGCATGGCCACAGCCTGGGGGCGACCGGAGCGATCGAGGCGGCCATCTGTTGCCTCGCCTTCGCAAACGGATGGATCCCGCCCACCGTCAACCTGCACGAGCCTCAGGCGGGGCTGGATCTCGACTTCGTTCCCCGGCACGGAAGAAGCTGCCAACCCCGCGCGATTCTCTCGAACTCCTTCGGATTCGGCGGGATCAACGCCGCCGTCGTCTTCCGCAAGGATTGATCTGCTGCGGGACAGGGTTATACTGCTTGCCGATGCTCAGAGTGGAGTCGGAGGGCCCGGTCGTTCGGATGACGCTGGACCGGCCAGAGGTGCGGAACGCGTTCGACGACGAACTGATCGAGGCGATGCACCAGGCGTTTGAGAGCCTGCCCAAAGGGACCCGTGCCGTCGTCCTCTCGGGCGAAGGAGACGTCTTCTGCGCCGGCGGCGACCTCAACTGGATGCGCCGGACCGCCGGGTACAGCGATGACCAGAACTATCGCGACGCGCTCCGCCTCGCCGGCCTGTTCGAGGCGATCAGTCGTTGCCCGGCCGCCGTCATCGCCCGAGTCCACGGCCCCGCATACGGCGGCGCTTGCGGCCTGGTTGCCGCAGCCGACATCGCCCTCGCCAGCCAAGCCGCCCGGTTCGCCTTCAGCGAGGTCAGGATCGGGCTCGTGCCCGCGACGATTTCGCCGTTCGTCATCCGAAAAATCGGCGCCGGCGCGGCTCGCGCCCTCTTTACGACGGGCGAAGTCTTCGACGCCGAGCGCGCGTATCAGATCGGATTGGTCCATTTCGTGGGTCCGCTCCCCGACCTCGACAAGGAGTTGCGCCGCAAGCTTGACTCCATCCTGAGCGCAGGTCCCCGAGCGGTCGCGGAGGCGAAGCGGATCGCGCTGGAGCCTCCGATGAATGCCGATCAGAGCGCCAGGCTCCTCGCAACCGTCCGATCCGGAGAAGAGGCCAGGGAAGGGATCGGCGCTTTCCTCGACAAGCGCAAAGCGGCCTACGTGAAGGAGATCTGTTGAGAAAGCTCCTCGTCGCCAACCGGGGAGAGATCGCCGTTCGAATCCTTCGCGCCGCGCGTGAGATGGGGATCGCGACGGTCGCCGTGTACAGCGACGCCGACGCCGACGCGATGCACCTCGATTTTGCCGACGAGGCTGTCGGCATCGGCAAGCCGGAACCTTCTGCGAGTTACCTGAACGGTCCGGCGATCCTGGCGGCGGCGCGGAGAACGGGCGCAGACGCCGTCCATCCGGGCTACGGCTTCCTCAGCGAACGCGCCGAGTTCGCCGAAGCATGCGAACAAGCCGGAATCGTTTTCGTAGGCCCGTCGTCCAAGGCGATGCGCCTGCTGGGGTCGAAGACCGATGCGAAGCGCCTGGCGGTCGATTCCGGCGTGCCGATCGTGCCCGGCTTTTTCGAGCCCGGCTCCGACGCTTCTACCCTCTTCGAGGCTGCCGACCAGGTCGGCTATCCCGTCATGCTGAAAGCCTCGGCGGGGGGCGGGGGCCGGGGGATGCGGGTGGTGCGCCGACACGAGGAGTTCCACCACCAACTCGAGCTGGCCGGAGACGAGGCGTTGCGCGCCTTCGGCGACGGCACGATGATGGTCGAAAAGCTGATCGAACGCCCCCGGCACGTCGAGGTCCAGATCCTCGCCGACCCGCATGGCAACGTCGCGTGCCTGTTCGAGCGGGAGTGCTCCATCCAACGGCGGCATCAGAAGCTCGTCGAGGAAGCACCGAGTGTGAGTTCGGGACCTTTGTGGCCCGAGATGCGCGAAGCGGCTGCCCGGCTTGTTCGCGCTGCCGGCTACACCGGCGCCGGCACGGTCGAGTTCATCGTCGACGAGGGGGCGGGACGCTTCTATTTTCTGGAGGTCAACGCGCGGCTCCAGGTTGAGCATCCGGTCACCGAGGCCGTCACGGGCGTGGATATCGTCGCATGGCAGCTTCGCATCGACCGAGGCGAGGTGCTCGATCTGGACCATACGATTATGGGCGGCGACCGATCCGCGCTGAAGGGGCATAGCATCGAGATCCGCGTCATCGCCGAGGACCCGGCCATGGGGTTCGTGCCGTCGGTCGGGAAGCTGCTCGCCTGGTCGGAGCCGAGAGGTCCGGGGATCCGGGTCGACACCGGCTTCCGAAAGGGATCCGAGGTGGCGCGCTACTACGACTCGCTCCTCGCGAAGGTGATCGTGCACGCGGAGACGCGTAACGCGGCGATCGACCGGCTCCGCCGGGCGCTCTTGGACTTCCATATCCTCGGAGTCAAGACGAACATCGCCTACATGCTGGCGGTTCTGGACCATCCCGGCTTCCGGTCCGGGCGCTTCGATACTGGTTTCCTGGAGAGAGAGTTCGCCGAGTGGACCGACGCGTCGCCTCCTCCGCCGGAACTCGGCGCGATCGCCGCTGCGGCGAGCATGGAAGTGGAAGAGGGGTCTCAGGCAGCCTCGTCGTGGGCGGCCGGTGATCGTTTTCGAAATATTGTGTAGGTATTCCGACTCAGACCTATCCTCCGACTCTCGTAATACCTCTGGTTAGGTTGGAGGCATTCCAAATGTTCAGTCGAGGTCAAGTTCTTGCTTTGGGTCTGGTGTCGAGTCTCGCTTTCACGGGAGCCGCCCTCTCGATGGTCGGAGTCGCCGACGCGAAGCGGACCGTCACGGTCTTGCCGATCGACAAGGCGCCCGCAAACGCCGAGATCCAGAGGATCGCTGCGCCGTTTCAGGCCACGGGGCTCGGCGAGCCCGTCAGTGCGGATTCGAGCGCACGGGCGGAGGCGCAGATCCCCCGTATTAGGGAGCTCTACGCTCAGAACACTTTCCGTTCGCAGACGGACTATGCGAGCGCTGCCCGA
>DASWVS010000261.1:0-1927 GCA_036401135.1 Fimbriimonas sp. | reverse complement strand
GCATGTGCTGGCCGCCGGCCGAAGACGAGCAGAATGTGCTGACTTCCAGATCCTTCGGATCGATCTCCACCTCGACCTCGTCCGCCTCCGGGAGCACGGCGACCGTCACGGTCGACGTGTGGATGCGTCCCTGGCTCTCGGTGGCGGGGACGCGCTGGACGCGATGCACCCCGGACTCGAACTTGAGCTGAGAGTAGGCTCCCGCGGCATCGACCTTGAAGACCACCTTGTCGATCCCGCCGATCCCCGTGTCCTCGTGGTCGATCAGGTCGGTCTTCCACCTGCGCCGCTCGCAATAGCGCAGGTACATGCGGAAAAGCTCGCCTGCGAAGAGCGCCGCCTCGTCGCCCCCGGCGGCGGGACGGATCTCGATGATGACGGGCTTCTCGTCGAACGGGTCCTTGGGCACCAGCATCAGCTTGAGCTGGTCCTCGAGCCCGGCGATCTTCTCTCGCAGCGGGTCGATCTCGGCGACCGCCAGCTCGCGCATCTCGGGATCGTCGAGGAGCTCCTGGGCCTCTTCAAGGTCCCCGACGGCTTTTCGGTATTCGCGGGAAGCGAGCACGACCGGCTCGAGCTCGGCGCGCAACTTCCCCAACCGCTGCATCTCGCGATTGTTGGAGACCATCTCGGGGTTGTTGTAGTCCGCTTCCACCGCCTCGAAGCGACGCTCGATTTCCTGAAGTTTCTCGATCATCCGAATGCCTGATTTTACCTACGGCGAGTCGTAACGGGCCTGTTCGAGCATCGGAGAGGAACGCTTACTTGATGTCCCAGATCCGGAACTGGATCCGTACGAGCGACGATCGGATCGCGAGGAGGGCTTGCGTCTCCAGCGCCTTCAGGTCGGTCTTGGCGGCATCGGCGTCCCGCTTCGTCAGCCGGAAAAGCACCTGCCTCCGTCCCAGCAAGTCTCCGGAGTCGGACGAGACGTCGTAGAGCGGCGGAGTGCTGTCGAAGAAGGCGTTGAGCCGCTTGGCTGCATCGTCGGCGCGGAGGAGGGCGTCCTCGCCCGCCAGCTTGACGATCGGACGGTCGCCAAAGAAGATCTGGACGGTCCCGTCGTCGCCCGGTTTGACGGTCGTCCGGAAGGTGGTCGTCACCTCGGAACGGCGAACGGGGATCTGGGCTTCCTTCAGGAAGCGCTTCAGGGAGTTCGCGCGCTCCCGGCCGGGCGGGTGGGTCTGGTAGATGCCCCAGTCGATCTGCGGCCCGTTGCGCTCGTCGAGGGCGAGCCGCTCCATCATCGTCAACATCCCGGTCGCGTTGTAGCGGCTCTGGACGATGTACTGGAGGCCCGTGTAGTCGGCCGCCTGTTCGGCTTTGACGCTCCAGCCGCTGCCGATGGCCTGCCCCACCATGCCCGTCACCTGCATCGTATTGACCGCCGCGCTCATGCCGCCGGTGAGGATCGCCAACAGCACGAGCGGGAGCTGGATGCGGCTGACCTTTTCCTGCTCGCGCTCGAGCGTGGCCAGGTGCCTCAGCGAGGCATGGGCGATCTCATGAGCCACCACGCCGGCAAGCTCGTCGTCGCTTTCCGTGTACTTGACCAGGCCCTCGTAGAAGTAGATGTAGCCGCCGGGAAGCGAGAAGGCGTTGACGTCCTTGCCTTCGACCAGCTTGAAGGTGTAGTCGAACGTGTTCAGCCGCTTGTCGCCCCAAAGGACCGACGTTCTCGTTCGGTTGGCGATGTCGGTGATCTCCTTGGCGATGCGCTGGAGCCGCTCGTTCATCTCGGCGTTGGTGCTGGCTTTCAGCTCCTTGTCGACCTGCTCGGAATACTTTTTGCCCTCTTCGCGGTCGCGCTTCAGATCCTCCGCATGCTTCGCGTCCTGCTCGTCGGCCGCGCTCCAGGCCAGCGCCGCCAGCCGTTCGACACGATCGTTCGCGTCGGGACCGGGCGTCGGCGCCGTTCCGAGGGTGG
>DASWVS010000260.1:0-3712 GCA_036401135.1 Fimbriimonas sp. | reverse complement strand
CGGAGAAAGGCGTCGAACTCGTTCGGATCCATGAAGATCGACTTGGGATCCCCCAGGCTTCCCACCATTCCCCGAACCGCCCCCGTCGCCAGTTTCGATCCGTCCTGGACCGGCTCCACGTACTCGCGCTTGAGCAGGTCGGCGATCTCGTAGAAGTAGTCGCCCTCCGGAACGCTGGAGTTGTCTCGGGAGGCGAGAAGGTTTCGGAACGAGGACTGGTCGGCTTTCCTCTGCCCGAGGTCGACTCGATCGCGGGCATAGGAGCCGACGACGATCGACATCCCGGCGGTGGCAACGCCGAGCGCCGACAGCACGCTCTTGGTCATTTGGTTCATCGCGAAGTTGCTTTTCTTACGTCTCCGGGCGAGGTTTGTTCCCGCAGCCTATCCATCATAATCCAAGCCCGGCTCGGCCAGGCCCGATTCCACCGGGCCCGCCTCTTCTTCTAGGGCAGTCCTTTGGCCCTCGCAAGTTCCGCATAAGCCGCCCGAACCGCCGGATACGGGTCGTTCTTCAGGCTTTGAACGTCTTCCGCGGCCAGGGACCCCGGAGTCGCCTTCAGGGCCGTCAGCGCGGCGGCGCGGACCCGGAAGGAACTGTCGGTCAGCGCGAGCTTCAGAGCTGGCACCGATTCGGCGGCCGGGTGCTCTTGGCCGAGCCATTCCACCAACGCGAGCCTCACCCACACGCTGTCGTCCCGCACACCCTTGTAGCCTTCGGTCTTGAACTCCGCGTCCTTGGCCAAGATCAGCTTCTTGAGGCTCTCGAGCCGCACCGCGTCCCATGGCTCGTTGACCGCCGACCACATCGCCTTGCGAAGCAGGGCGTCGTCGTCCGGACGCATCACGTCGGTCACCTTCAGCTTGACCAAGGGGTCTTCGTGGTAGAGGAAGGTCCCCAACATGACGCTGCCCGCGTTCGTCTTGATCGTCGAGATCCCTTCGATTGCCTTGAGTTTCGAGAAGCGCCCCGGGCTCGCCACGAGCGTGAGGAGGTTCTCGGTCAGGTTCGGCACCGCTTTCGCCGCGAGGAGTTCGGCCGCGATCCCCTTGGCTATGTCGGTCGCGCCGACGACGACCTGCCGCCGGAGGAAGCTCCAACCCTCGTCCGTGTCCTGGTGCGCGATCGCGCGGAGGCCGATCTCCTGGCGCCTCGGGCTGAGGGAAACGACGGAGGCCTTCAGGTTCGGCACCGCCGGCACCGTCTTCGGATCGACCTTCGGATCGCGCGGCAGGTCCTTCGGCAGGACGCTCGGGTCCTTGACGACCGTATACGCGTTCAGCGTGTTCAGCACGACGAGGTTGCTCGGTGAGAGGAGCAGTTTCGCCAGATCCGGCGAAGGAGCGCCCGCCTTCATCGCCTCGACCGCCTTCAGCGCGTCCGCAAGCTCGCCGTCGGGGGCGTCGGCCGGGCTGGAGGCAGGCTCGTCGGAGATCGCGAAGTCGTCGAAGTCGGCTTCGACGGTGCCAATCTCCTGGCGCTCGGCATAGAGGGCGTTCGGCGAGGGTCCGATTCGGATCGCGCGGACGGGCGAGACCGGCCGCAGGTCGAGACTGATCTTCTGCCAGGTTCCGTCAGCCACGAAGCTGATCGAACGCGCCGGGGCGGCATCGACGTTGGGGGGAGACAGGGGGTCGCGTCCCAGGGAGTAAGACACGGTCTTTCCGTCGCTTCCGACAGCCTGGACCGCGATCGGCGCCCCGGACTTCGTTCGGACGAAAAAGCTGAGCGTCCCGGAGGGAAAACCGCTTTCGGGCGATGGCAGCTGGAACCCGCCGGTGCGCTGGGGCCCGATCTCCTTGTAGTGGAGGATGTTCCCACGCTCGGCATCCTGGACGATCGCGAGATCGGTCGTCGGCGCCCGCCAGCCGGTCTGTGCCGCCGGCCCCGGCCAGGGCTTGGCGTGCCGGAAGACGGCCTTGGCGTCGCCATGGGCTGCCAACGCCTCGGGGGACGGCTCGCCCAGATCCGCGACCGTCGTCGGAGCGAGCGAGATCTCGCCGCCGCCTCGAGTGCCGTACAGACCCCCGAAGCGGGATGCCGCCTGCTGGAGGACCGCCTGCGACAGGGCTTCCTCCACTTCGTTCGGCTGCACCGTCCGTGCCTGAAGGTAATGCACGTCGACCGGGGTCCCATTGACGGTATCGACGTGTTTCATGCCGGGGAACGGCCCAGGAACGAAGGCGACGACGCCGTGGTAGGGCCCTCGATACACGCCGTCCTCGCTCTGGTAGGTCCCGCCGTTGACGTTGGCGCGCACCCAGTTCAGGATCGACGGAAGGGCGAACGGCGCAGCGGTCGTCTTCGCGACCTCGTCGCGGAGAAGCTCGGTATCGACGGCCACGTCCGGTTCGAAGCGGAGGGCTCCGTCGCTCTGGGCGGCAAGGACCGCACGATAGCGGGCGACCGCCTGGAGCGCTTCGTTCAGGTCCTCGTCGGTCAGGTACCCCCGTCGCTGACGGATCAGGCCGTTGTCGTAGCGGTCGAGGATGTCGGTGCCGGTAAAGAACACCACCTTTATGCGCCACGGCTGGGCGTCGTCCTTCGGCGCGGACTGGGCGAGGGGGCGCCAGTCTCCGGAAACGGGGAAAGGTCCGTCCGCGAGGCTCAACGCACCTTTGCGGTAGTTCCATCCGTCCCAGTCGAGGAATCCTGCCGGCGCTTCGGTGGGCGTTGGCGACGGGAACCGAACCGGAACTTGACGGCCCGCAAAGGTGAAGCCCCCCGGCGCCTGCTCGGCGGCCTGGGGGGCGAGAATCGATAACGCCACGAGGGTGGTCAACATAGGTTCAATCCAATAGCTCGAAGATCCGAACGTCGTCTGCGCCCATGGCATGCCCGTCTCCACGGGTGAACGCGAGCTCGTTCACGGTGCTGACGAGCGAAAGGTCCGCCGGTATCTTCCCGATGAGGTCGAGGACGACCCCCTTGATCCGTTCCGCGTTCTGCTTGAACACCGCGAGCACGTCCGTCGCGTTGACGGCCTCGGTTCCCGCGTGGACGCCGCTGTCGTAGTCGGTGATCAGCGAGATGTTGACCACGCCCATCCCAAGCTCCCGGCAGAGGTAGCCCTCGGGGTATTGAGTCATATTGATGACTTCCCATCCCTGGTCGTGGAACCACTTGCTCTCGGACTTGCTTGAGAACCGGGGCCCCTGGATGACCACGACCGTGCCTTTGTCATGCACGGTGATGCCGTGCTCCCGGATCGTTTCGACCGCGAGCTTTCGCAGGAGAGGATGGTAGGTTTCCGCCGCCGAGACGTGCGAGACGATGGGACCGTCGAAGAACGTGTCGCGCCTGCCGTTGGTCCGGTCGACGAACTGGTCGCAGACGACGAAGTGGCCCGGCTCCACGTGCTTCTGGAGCGATCCCGCCGCACACGGGCTGATCACCGCCCGCACGCCCAGGCTGCGCATCCCCCAGACGTTCGCGCGGTAGTTGATCATGTGGGGCGGAAGGCTGTGGGTCCGGTTGTGCCGCGGGAGGAATGCCACCCGGCGGCCGGCGACCGTCGCCAGGAAGTACGAGTCGCTCGGCGGGCCGTAGGGAGTATCGACCTTGACCTCGCGCACGTCCTCCAGAAGGCTGTAGAAGCCCGAACCGCCGAACACGCCGATCTCGGCCACGTCCCGCCTCATCGCGACGCCACCGCCTTGGTCGCGAGCGCCGCGTGGAGCTTTTCGATCAGCTTGTCGATCCGAGAACCGCG
>DASWVS010000259.1:0-6216 GCA_036401135.1 Fimbriimonas sp. | reverse complement strand
AGCCTGCCACGCCCAATGCATGGACGTCGCCGGCGTGGAGTACGTGGACAGGCTCGACCGGTTTGCCCGCGGCCTCCCTTAGCCGGGACCGCAACCGCCGGTGCCGCCGTCATAGTGGCTATGGAGGACGCGGAGGTTTATTACGACTCGGCGGAGCCGCTGGTGCCGAAGCGGGCGGGCCTGGCCGAGGTCCGGGAGGCGGCGATGGGCTGCCGGGCGTGCCATCTCTGGCGCCTGGGAACGCAGACGGTGTTCGGCGAGGGTTCCGACCAGGCGAAGGCGATGTTCGTCGGTGAACAGCCCGGCGACAAGGAGGACCTGGCGGGGAGGCCGTTCGTCGGCCCGGCGGGCAAGCTGCTCGACAAGGCGCTCGAGGAGGCGGGAATCGACCGCGGGGACGTCTACATCACGAACGTCGTCAAGCACTTCAAGTGGGAGCCGTCCGGCAATCGCCGGATCCATAAAAAGCCGAACCGGGGCGAAATCGAATCCTGCCGTCCGTGGCTCGACGCCGAACTCGAGCGGGTCCAGCCCAAGGTGCTCGTCTGTCTGGGAGCGACGGCGGCACAGGCGCTGCTCGGCGCTTCGTTCAAGCTGACGCAGCATCGGGGCGAGTTCGTGGAGTCCGGCTTTTCTGCAAAGGTTCTGGCGACCCTGCACCCGGCGGCGGTCCTTCGGATGCCGGGCGACGAGCTTCGCGAGAGGGCGACGAGGGAGTTTTTCGACGATATGAAGCTCGTCGCCCGACAACTGTGAAAGCTTCCCGTGGCGGGACGCCTATTTCGGCAGGATCTTGTAATCGATCTTGACCCGCGAGTTGACGAGCATCTTGCTGCGGTCCTTCTGGTCCGGTCGCAGGTAGGCGATGTCGAACTTGGCGTTGCCGTGGTCCAGAACCCCGTCCGACAGGCGGACGAAGAACTGCCCGTTCCCGCTCAGTTTGGTGGAGCCGGGCATCGCGACCGCCATCGCGACCTCCGCGAATCTGCCGTCTTTGCTCGGGCCGACGTAGCGATAGTTCGCCTGCAGGTTCGCGGGAATGGGAGGCGGAACGTTGAGGACGCCCGTCCATTTCTGACCCGGCTTCACTCCGGAGGTTGGTAGCGTCACGAAGAAGGCCGTAGGTGCGACCGTCCCGTTCGGCATCATGGTCTCCCGAATCTTCGCTCGTCCGACCGAGCGACCAAGAGTGAAAAGAGGTCCCACTTCGGTTCGCAAGGCGTTGCCTGAGGAGAACCGTAGGGAAACCGGGGTCTGGGAGGAGATCTTTTCCTTCAGCTTGCCGTCCGCGCCGACTTCGGTTTGGTTAAGAACCAGCCGATACTGCGCTGTCGAACCTACCTTAGGCTTGAACTTGAGGACGTTGGGAGCTGCCTGCGCGAAAGTCGGCAGCAGGAGGAAAAGGAACCACATTCTCAACGAGGCGCTCCCTGGCCTCCACCCTGTGCCTGAGCCTGCTGCTGCGCGCGAAGCGAGTTCAGGTAGGTCTCTTTATACTGGGCCGGGATGTTGGGATCGGCCTCCACCGCCTTGATTTTCTCCTCGATCGTCATGTTGTCCTTGACGACCGTGCCCTCGACCGGGCCGGACTCTTTCTTGCCTTGTCCACAGCCGACTCCGACGAGAGCCAGCGATGCGAATGCGAGGGCGATGAGTGTCTTTTTCATATCCTTTGGACCAAGGGGCAGCCCATAGGAGGGCTGCCCCGCGAGGCGTTTAGTTGTATTCCTTGATGTCGTTCGCCGCGTTCTTGATATTCTGAACTTCGGCGTCGCCAAGGAGCCGGTTGATGTCCCAGACGTCCTGACCGATGGTCGCCTTGATCTTGTAGCGCTTGGCATGGCCGTCGAAGAAGCCATAGTTGCCGCCGCCACCGCCGTCGGTCATCGAGCAACCGATGCCCGTGCCGCCCCAAGGCTGGCCGGCGCCGGTGCACTGGTAGGTCGTACCCATGTAGATGTCGAGGTCAGGGAACGGGAGCTTCGAGGGAACGAGCATCGCGGTGTTCGCCGGGTTCTCGAAGATGGTCATCGATCCGCCGCCGCCGGAGTCGCCGACGTTCGGCCACCAGCGGGCGCCGATCTCGTTCTGGCCGGCCGACATGTTGATGGCGTAGGACCGGGGCCATCGGGTGGTTTCGTCGCCCGCGCCCGGCATTCCCCACCAAACCGGCGCGTTGCTCCACGCGTTGCCGGAGAGCGGAGACTGATAGATGCCGCCGTCGCCGGCCGTCTGGTGAGCCACTCCGACCGTGTTGGCGCGCCCGCCGCCCGTCTTGATGTACGGGAGCGTCAGGTCCTTCCAGTTCTTCATGCGCGGGGTCCACCAGTCGCCGCCGTTCTCGACCACTCGGTTGAAGGGGGCGGTGTCGTCATGGTCGCCGGCATACATCATGAAGCCGAGGGTGATCTGCTTGACGTTGCTCAGGTCCTGCGTGCGCTTGGCCGCCTGCTTCGCCTGGGCGAAAACCGGGAAGAGGATCGCGGCGAGAATCGCGATGATGGCGATCACGACGAGGAGTTCGATGAGAGTAAATGCACGATTGCGATTCATGTTGGTTTCAATAACCTCCGTTGGCTTGGGGAGAAAACGTGGTGGACGCCGGGGAGAGCGCCGTCAGCGGCGGGAGCTCCTCGGCAGGGTGTAGGTCGGCCGGGACGCGAACGAGCCGAGGCTCCGACGCGTCGCCGGACATGCGGTCCTTGAGCACTTCCGCAGCAGCCTTGCCGATGCCATAGACGCTCTGTACGATTCGGTGAAGGCCCCACGGCGTGCGGTACATCATGGGAGGCCAGTCGTTGAAAAACGCGATCTCCAGCCGGTTGGGAACCTGGATCTCGAGACATTCGGCCGCTTCCAGCACGACGGCCGCGATAAAATCCTCGACGCAGAACAGGGCGGTGATCGGCTCGTCCGAGCGCGTCAGCGCATGCAGCGAGTCCTGCACCGCCTGCACCAACAGGTGCGGCTCCATCTCGAGCGTCTGCGGGAACCAGCGGGTCATCGGCTGGGTCAACTCGACGCCGTTTTCGGCCATCACGCTCCGATAGGCGTCGTAGCGCTCCTGGACCGACGAGAAATCCGGCTTGTGAAACGAGAAGAAACCGATCCGCCGGTGGCCTTTCCCGGCCAGCATCCGGACCGCCTGGCGCGTCGCCCCGTAGTTGTCGGTCAGCACCAGATCGGTGTGAAGCCCCTCGGGATAGCGGTCGAGCGCGACGATCGGCGTGCCTTCCGCACGGATCCGGTCCATCAGCTCGTTGTTGCGAGGATCGCTCGTGGGATAGATGAGGATCCCGTCGACCTCCTCCGAGAGCCGGCTCAGTTGGCGGGCCTCCCTTCGGTAGTCGTCGTCGCTCTGGGCGATCACCACGCTGACCTCTTCGCCGAGGCCGTCCTGGATCCCACGGATCAGGTCGGAGTGCGGGAAGTTGTAGCGGGGGACCATCCGGTCGACGATCAGCGCCACCCTGCCGTTAGCTTTAGCCACTCGTTCGACCACGACGGTTCCGGCGCCCTTGCTTCGGTTCACGAGACCCAGACGTTGCAGCTCGTGGAGAGCACGGTGGGCGGTGGGGCGGCTGACTCCCCATTCCTCGGCGAGCCTGGCATCGGACGGGATGCGCGCGCCCGGGAGCAGTTCTCCGCTCTCGATGCGGGACCGATAGTGGTCCGAGATCCTCTGCCAGTGAGTTTGCGACATCTTTGATCGCCTTGCAGGTTCAGTAGCATTAGCTACTCCCTGTTAGCTCTTACTATACATCGCGACGCGCGATGTTATGCCTAGTTACGCCGGAAAATCCATCAGCGTGGCTAAGTCTAGTCAGATTGTGCCTGAGGCGAGCGAAATCTAGATTCTCAGGGACCGCCGAAGGCGGACGAGGATCCCTTCGAGCACGTTCGGCGGGGTGTACGCGCTGACCTCGACGACGACGCCGCTGCCGTCCGGCATCGGGACGACCGCGACCGTTTCGGCGGGCGGGAGGGCGTACCGGGTGCGGCCATTTTCGACTCGGGGGATCACAAAGAGCCGCCCCCTGCTCCCGGCGTCCCGCGTCTGTTCCACGGCTCCGGGGATCTCGGCTCGAATCCCTTGGACAACGGACTCGAAGTCGCCCGCGACCACGTAGGCGCGGCGGCTCAGGATCCCGTCGTAGGAGGCCCGGGGGGCACCGGCGAGCGCGACGGGCTTGGCCGACCGCAGGAACCCGTGGGTCGCGCCCTGGCGCTCCGTGAGCGCGAACCCGACGGCGGCGCCCACCGCGCCGGATACGACGATCCAGGCGGCCTTGCGAAACCAGGGGCGCATCGCGCGTTGCACCCCTGTACTATACGATATCCCCGGGAGGCGCGGGCCCTTCGCCGATAGGCCACAATAGGACCGCCATGTACCTCACGAAGTACCCCCACCCGGCCAATTTCTCTTTCGCGGAAGGATACGACGAAGCTTCCGGGGTGCTTCACGCAGGCAATCGTACGTTCGCCGCGACGATCCAGGGCTATGAGGGCGACATCTACCATGTGCGCGTTTCGAACCCGGACACGTGGCCCGGGGGGAACAAGTGCCTATGCCCGCTCGACCTTCCGCCCCAGAGCCAGCGGCACCGCCTGAAGGCGGATGGCCGGTTCGAGATCAGCCTGCTCGGCAAGGAGGGCCAGGCGATCCTCCAGAGCTATCCCGGAGCCGGGTTCGGGGTGAGCGGCGAGGCGTGGCTGTTCCAATTCGCGGTAGGCGAGGACGCGCGCTTCTACGGGATGGGCGAGAAGTTCTTCGGACAGATCGAGCTCAGCGGCTACCGGACCAAGTTCTGGAACACCGACGTCTGGGCGGATTTCCCCATGGCCCAGTGGAAGGACCATCCCGTCGATCCGCCCTACTTCACCACCCCCTACCTGGCGATCAAGGCCGGGACGGAGTGGGTGGGCATCCTGCTGCACAACCCGTATCCCACGTTCATGCAGACGCCCGGCTTGGACGATTCGAGGGTTTTTGTGGAATGGCAGCGTACGTCGAAGAACGTGATCGTCGGCAGCGAGGGGGGGCAGCCGGACCTATACGTGATCTACGGGACGTCGTTGCCGGAGCTGACGAGGAAGCTGCAGAAGCTCGTCGGGGCGGCTCCGCTGCCGCCCATCTGGTCCCTTGGCTATCAGCAGTCCCGTTGGGGATATGCGGGGCACGACGATCTCGTGAGGGTGGACGCCGAGTTCGCCAAGCATGAGATCCCTTGCGACGGGCTCTGGATGGACCTCGAGCACATGCGCGGCTTCCGGATCTTCAACACCAGTGCCGACGCCTTTCCGGACGGCGCCCAGAAGACGATCGAAGCGCTACAGCCGAACGATCGAAAGATCGTGCCGATCCTCGACCCGGGCGTGAAGTTCGAACCCGGTTACGACGTATACGACGACGGTCATGAGAAGGGGATCTTCTGCAAGAACGCCGAGGGCAAGGAGTTCGTGGGCATGGTCTGGCCGGGCGAGACGGTATTTCCCGACCTGACGACCGAGGAGGGGCGCGAGTGGTGGGCCGGCTACGCCCAGAAGTGGTTCGAGGAAGGGTTCTCGGCCACATGGGTCGACATGAACGACCCCTCCACCGGGCCGGTCGATCCCCAGGGGATGCTGTTCGCGAACGGCAAAGAGCCGCACGCGGCGTACCACAACCAGTACGCGCTGGGCATGCAGATGGCGACGTTCGAGGGCTTCCAACGCGCGAAGCCGCATGAGAGGCCGTTTATGCTTTCCCGTTCGGGCTTTATCGGCAGCAGCCGATATGCGGCGATCTGGACCGGGGACAACGTCTCGAACTACTTCCACCTGCGAAGTTCGGTACCCACGGCGATCGGGATGTCCCTCTCGGGAATCCCGTTCCATGGCGCCGACATCGGCGGGTTCGGCGGCGACTGCTCCGAGGAGCTGATGGTCGACTGGATGAAGGCGAGCTTCCTCTTCCCCTTCTGCCGGAACCATAGCGTCAAGGATTCCCGTCCGCAGGAGCCGTACGCGTATCCGTCCGGGACGATGCAGCTGCTGCGACGTTTCATCCGCCTTCGGTACAAGATGCTTCCCTACCTCTACAACCTCTTCATCCGGCACGAGGCGGAGGGGGACCCGATCCTGCGGCCGCTGATCTACGACTTCCACGACACGACGATCGAGCGCACCTGGGACCAGTTCATGATCGGGCCTTTCGTGATGCAGGCGCCCTTCCTC
>DASWVS010000258.1:0-6636 GCA_036401135.1 Fimbriimonas sp. | reverse complement strand
GACCAAGGAGGAGGTGGACGAGGTCATCCGCTGGCTCACCGGCTACAGCCAAGCCGATTACGAGGCGCAGATCGAGAAGCGCGCCGACCTCCGGACCTTCTTCGCCGAAGCGCCGTTGCTCAACCCCAACCGCTCCCTGATCAAAGGCGTCATCTGCGGCGTTCGGATCGAGGAGATCGAAGATCCGCTCATGCGGGAGATCCGGTACATGGACAAGCTGGTGGACGAACTCGCCAAAGGGCGGCCGATGGAGAAGATCCTGCGGAAGGAATAGCGGCTCCACGGAACCCGCCACGAGTTTCAAAGTCAAGCCGACGCCACCCATCTTTGGCTCGGAGGGTACAACCGCTGTATGCCCCAGCCGCATGGCCGCATCTATAACTTTTCTGCTGGCCCCAGCACCCTACCCGTCGAGGTCCTCGAGCAGGCGAGGGAAGACCTGCTGAACTATCAAGGGACCGGCATGAGCGTGATGGAGATGAGCCACCGCTCGAAGCCGTTCGAGACGATCATCCAGGGGGCCGAGGCCGACCTGCGGTCCCTCCTCGCGATCCCCGAAGGCTACAGGGTCCTCTTCCTCCAGGGAGGCGCGTCGCTCCAGTTCAGCATGGTCCCCATGACCTTCCTCGGACAGGGGCAGACCGCCGATTACGTCCTTACCGGCACCTGGGGCAAGAAGGCGATCGAAGCGGCGAAGCTCGAAGGCGACACGCGGGTGGTCTGGGACGGCAAAGCAGACGGCTACCGCACCGTGCCGCAAACTATCGAGGCCTCGAGCGACGCCGCCTACGTTCATACCACCAGCAACGAGACGATCCAGGGAGTCCAATTCAAGACCGACCCGGCCGTCTCCGGCCCGCTGGTTTGCGACATGTCCAGCGACATCCTCTCCCGCCCGGTGGACGTAGGCCGATACGCGCTCATCTATGCCGGGGCCCAGAAGAACATGGGGCCGGCCGGAGTCGCTGTGGTGATCGTGCGCGAGGAGATGCTCGCGAAAGTGCCCGAGGGGATGCACCCGATGCTGGACTATCGCCTCCAGGCCGAGAACGACAGCCTCTACAACACCCCGCCGTGTTGGAGCATCTACGTGTGCGGCCTGGTGTACAAGCACCTCCTGAAGGAGGGCGGCCTTGCCGAGCGCGCCCGTCGGAACCAGGCGAAAGCCGACGTCCTCTATCGGGCGATCGACGAGTCCGGCGGCTTCTACAAGGGCCACGCCGACTTCGCCGCCCGTTCGACGATGAACGTCACCTTCACGCTTCCGAGCGACGACCTGACCAAGGCGTTCCTGAAGGAAGCGGAAGCCCGGCAGCTCGACGGCCTGAAAGGCCACCGCAGCGTCGGCGGTTGCCGCGCGAGCATCTACAACGCGTTCCCCAAAGAGGGATGCGACCTCCTGGCGGAAGTGATGCGTGCCTTCGCCAAAGAGAACGGCTGAGGGAGCGCCGGCCGCCAGGCCTGCATCAGGGTCCGCAGGCTTCCAGCCTGCGGATTCCGTTGCGCCCCCTAGTCCACTCCAAGCCCAAGCGCCCGTCGCCCCGTGTAGCGCGCCTGCGGGTACGCCTGCAGCGGGTGGTACCGGGCCGCCTGAAGGTCCCGCACGACCCGCTCGAGTTCGTTCTTCCGGAAGTACGCGGCCCCGCCGGCGGTTTCCTTCGCCAGCTCCGCGGCACGCAAAGCGCTCCGTGCGGCCAGCGTCCGCAGCATCGCCACTTCGTCGGTGGTCTCCTCGCCCGGCGCCGAGTTCGCGCCGATCTCGACCATCCGCTGCCACACCACCCTCGTCGCCGTCGCCTCGGTCCGAAGATGCCCGGCCATGATCTGCGTGTGCTCGCTCTCGGCTCGACGCTTCGCCATTTGGATCGCCAGCTCGGCCGCCCGCTCGGCAAGCCCTGTATACACCGAATAGATCAGCGGCAGTGCCACCTTCGCGACGAGGTGCATGCTCGGATGCCATTGTCCTTGGGGCCGCTTCACCCCCACCGACGACTCCGGGACGAAGACGTTCTCGAGAACGATGTCGTTCGAGCCCGTCCCCCGCATCCCCAGGGTTCGCCACGTCTCGTCGATCGAGACGCCCTCCCCGTGAAGGTCCACCGGGAAGTGCAGCACCTGCGGGCCCTCGGGCGCCGAGAGGACGGCCATCGTCATCAGGAGGTCTCCGGCCGGGCACCCGCTCGAGAAGATCTTGCGCCCCGAGACGCGGTAACCCCCGTCGACCGGCTCCGCCGTTCCCGATCCATCCAGCCAGTCGTTCCCGCCGGTGCTCACGAGCACGAGCTGGTGCTCGGCGATCCTGCGTAGAAGCCCTTCGACGGGCGCGTTCTGGTTCGCCCACCGCCAGACTAGCGCGGCCACCAGGTGCGTGTGCATCGAAAGGGCGAGCGCCGTGGACCCGCACGCCTGGGCGAGCCGGCGAAGGTAGTCGCAGGTCTCGCCGTACGACGCCCCGCCTCCGCCAAGTTCGTTTGGGATGTGCAGGGCGAAAACCCCCGCCTCCTTCATGTCCAGGAAATTGGGGGCGACGAAGTCGTCGCAATCCCCGCTTTCCCCCGCACGAGCCGAGAACCTTCCGACCAGTTCATCGGCTGCAGCCAACGTACCCCTTCGAGTCTCTGCGGTCAACATAAAGCACCTTCGAACCACGTAGTATAAGCGCGCGACCCCCAACTGCCAAGGACCAAGGACCACCACTCGCCGAGTGGCGGTATAAAACAACCAAGCACCCCTCCCTCACCCCATGTTCCTACCCATCGTCTGTGCCACCGTCCTCATGCCGCAAGCCGACTACCGCCTCGTCTGGTCCGACGAGTTCTCGACGCCTGGGACCCCCGATCTGGCCCAATGGACGCCGGAAAGCGGCTTCGTCCGGAATCGGGAAGCGCAATGGTATCGGCTGGAGAACGCCCGGGTCGAGGAGGGGAACCTCGTGATCGAAGGCAGGAGGGAGCGAGTCGAGAACCCGAACTTCTCCGACGCTTCCGATGCCGACTGGAAGCGCTCGAGGCGGTTCGCCGAGTTCACCTCGGCCTCCCTGGTGACGAAGCAGACCTGGCGCTTCGGACGCTTCGAGATGCGCGCCAAGATCGATATCCGCCCGGGCTTGTGGCCAGCCTTCTGGACCGTCGGGCGCGCCCGCGAGTGGCCGTCCGGGGGCGAGATCGACATCATGGAGTACTACCGCGGAAACCTCCTCGCCAACGCCGCGTGGGGAACCGAGAAGCGCTGGTCGGCCAAGTGGGACTCCTCTTCGACGCCCGTGGCGGAGATCGCCAGACGGGACGGGCTCGAGTCGGCCGAAGCCTGGGCGGACAAGTTCCACGTCTGGCGCATGGACTGGGATGAGAAGGAGATCCGTCTCTACGTCGACGAACACCTTCTCAACACGATCGACCTCACCAAGACCGTCAACACGAGCCAAGACGGTGCGAACCCGTTTCATGAGCCGCACTGCATCATGGTGAACCTCGCCATCGGCGGGGACAACGGCGGTGATCCGTCGACCACGGAGTTCCCGTCTCGCTACCTCATCGACTACGTACGGGTCTATCAAACCGCCTGAACCCAGCCCCCGACCCAAGGATCGCCGCCCGTCTCCCCGCAGGAGCGGGGTGATGTTTCGCTAGGGTGCGGCTCTCGACGAACACGCATCGCCGAGGAAGCTCCAAAACACCGATTGCCAAACCCGCTCCTCGACCACGAAACAAATGAAGGTGCGAAATACCCCGGACCGCCGCTCTCCAGAGCGGCATTCCCTCCGCGTCCCCGCAACCCCATAGCTCCCACCTGTCCAGCGACATGGCGAAGCAATCAAGAACGATCCTGAAACGCGGAAAAGACATCGAATTTGCAGACAAGTGGCGGGTGTGAAACGGATGATCGGGATGATTCCGTGGAACAATGCCGTCCGCCGGTAAGCTGTCCCTTCGCGACCATGAATCCTCAGATCCAAGCCGACGTTCTCAGCCAGGCCCTACCCTATATCCAGTCCTTCCGGGGGCAGACGTTCGTCGTGAAATACGGCGGCAGCGCCATGCGCGACCCGTCCCTCATGGAAGGGGTGATCCGCAACGTTCTCCTGATGCAGCTGGTCGGCATACGCGTCGTCCTCGTCCATGGCGGCGGACCGGAGATCGACTCCTGGTTGGGAAGGCTGGGCATCGAAAAGCGGGTCCACCAGGGGCTCCGCGTCACCGACGACGCCACGATGGAAGTCGTCGAGATGGCGCTCGCCGGCAGGGCGAACAAGGCGCTCGTCGCCGAGTTCCAGAAAGCGGGGGCGAACGCCGTCGGGTTGAGCGGGCGCGATTCCGACCTTCTGATCGCGCGCCAACTCTCGGCCGAACTTGGACGAGTGGGCGAGATCGAGCAGGTGAACCCGGATATCCTCGACCTCCTGACCGCGGCGGGCCACATCCCGGTCGTCTGCTCGGTCGCGACCGACGACCTTCACGGACCGCTCAACGTCAATGCCGACAGTGCGGCCGGAGCCATCGCCGCCGCGATGGGAGCCTCGAAACTGATCCTCCTGACCGATACCGACGGGGTCTTGGAAAGCAAGGAGGATCCGGGCTCCACCCTCTCTCGCCTCACAACCGGCGAGGCGAACCAGATGCTCGAATCCGGAAAGGCGGACAAAGGAATGATCCCGAAGCTGCAGGCCGCCGTCTACGCCCTTGGCCGGGGTGTTCGCGCCGTCCACCTCATCAACGGGGCGACGCCGAACGCCCTTCTCATCGAGGTCTTCACCGATCACGGGATCGGCACGATGATGACCGCCTGAAAGCTACGGAGCTCGGCTCGCCTTGCCGCTCTCGAGGTCGATGAGGATGTCGGGACCGGATTTCAGGCCGATCCTCAGGATGTCCTGCCCCGGCCGGTTCACCTGGGTGGCGCCCACCTGGGTGCGGGTCCATTCCCCGTCGGGCTCATGGCTCAGAGTCCGGCTTTCCGACCACCAGCGGGAGCTCACCGACGTCGGCACGTCCCGGATCTCGTGAGGGGTCAGAAGCTCCTCCAGTTTGTAGTCCGCCTTTGCCTCGCCGATATCGCCGTACACCACCACCGCGTGGCTATAGCCGACCCGCCCGTATGTATCGAGGCCCACCGCGCGCCCGGTGTCGGACACCCAGACCGTTGCCGGGATGTTGACAAGGTCTGCCGACCACAGCCGCGCCTCCTTGCCTCCCGCCTCGAGCGAGAAGAGAACGGCGCGGGCCTTCCCCTCGAATTTACCGGGTGGCGGAACGACTTTGATCGCGTATTGGCCGTTCGCCGAGGCGAAGATCCTCGCCTGGGGTGCTTTCCAGGAGTCGGCGAACCCGAGGGCGCAAAGTGCGGCGAAGAGAGCAGCCGTCCGTCGTTTCATGCCTCTAGGACGGCTGAACCCCTCGAGCTTTCCGCTCTCATCCGTTTTTGTCGTGCTCGTCGCGGGTCACCTCGTCGCTCCGCTCGTGGTCGTCGGTGTCGCCGAACGCCCCGGCCACCCTCCGCGCATGCTCGTCCACCTCGCCGTCGAAATCGTCGTTGTTGCCCGGCAACTTCCCGCCGTCGATCGCCAGCGCCCCGTCCTCCGTCAGGACCCGGTTCGTCGCCTCGGGATCCTCGGCGGTCGCGTGTCCCAGGAGCACCTCGCTGTCGCCAGGGACCCTCTCGGTCGGATAATGCTGTCCATCCTTGCTTCGCATAGTTCGTCTGCCTCCTCGCCTATCGCTGGGTCTCGTTGCCCGAGTCGCTGAACGACCGGGCGTTGTTGGGGTCGATGCTGCCCCCGGTCGAGCGATCCTCCGGATCCTGGTGTGCTTCGTACGAAGGACCATCTGGATCGTTCTTCTGCATCTCGACGGCCTGCCGCTCTCGCGGAGTCATCGGCGCCGCGTCGACGCCTCCGGACACCTCGGGAGAGCCCGCTGCGAACGGGTCGTCGGCCGAGGGAGCGTCCCCCTGGGTGGGGAAGGGAGCCCCGGAACGTTCGTCCGCCGCCCTCGCGGGCGTCGCTGTGGACTCCTTTTCCTTCCAGATCCCCGTCTCTTCGCGGCCTGCCGTGGCCAGGTCGGGCCCGCCGTCCAGGTTCCTCAGGTCCCTATTCTCGCTCATGGTTTATTGAGCGCGGAAACCCGGCGAGGGTTCCCCCACGACGCGCGCTAAAGGAGTCTCTGGAGATACTGGAAGCTCGATCTCAGGCAGTCGAACGGATCGCGGCGGCATTCGTCCTGCTCGACGATGTAGAACTCGGTCCCGTTCCGTCGGCAGGAATCCAGGATCCGCGACCAGTCGAGGTTGCCCTCGCCGACCGGCGCCATCACCGGCCCCTCCTTCGGCACGACCTCCTTGTCCTTCAGGTGAACGGCTGCGATCCGGCCGGGCAGGCGCTGGAGGATCGACACCGGATCGAAGCCCGCATGCTGCACCCAATAGGTGTCGACCTCCAACTGCAGGCCGCCGCCCTCGTCGATCAAGACGTCGTACGGCATCCGCCCTCCGCCTTCCGGATCGCGGACGAATTCGTGCGAGTGGTTGTGGAAGCCGAACCGGATCCCGGCGTCCGCGAGGGCCCGCACAACGGGTTGCGCGTCGGCGAGGAATCGCCGGTAGCCGTCGACCGAAAGGTCGTAGCCGCTCCAGAGGCCCCCG
>DASWVS010000257.1:0-1817 GCA_036401135.1 Fimbriimonas sp. | reverse complement strand
CGTGCCCTCGCGACGGGCGAGGGTCGGATCGGGGATCCGATCCTGGGGCGGCACGTAGAGCGCGGCGCAGGACCCGAAGTCGAAGGGCGACGGAAGGATCTCCTCGAATTCGGGCCGGGCACCGGTCACCCTTCGGAAGTAGTCGAAGTTGCCGTCCGTCGTCAACGTGGCGGAAAGGCACGCGTACGGCGTCTTGCTCCAGATCAGGTCCGTCAGCGGGTCCGAAAGGTCGATCACGTCCTGCCGGAGGAGGGCGTCCTGCCCCATCGACTGGCCGGCGTAGCTGACCGCGACCCCGCTCGGGTCGAACAGGCGCGCACAGCCGAAGGCGTACTCGCGCAGGTAGAAGCCATAGTTGCGCGTCCCCTCCGCCAGCCCCTTCACCCGGTCGGGATCGTCCTCTTTCCAGCGGGCGAGGCGGTCCTCGAGGCTGGCGACGAACCCGTCGCAGGTCTCGCTGACGCGGAACGCGATCTCGCGCGGCTCGGTCGTGTCGTCGAGCGTGCGGTGCGACTGGACCTGGGGGTGGCTCCAGACGTCGTCCGGCGCGGCGGCGAGGATTCCCGGCTTGCCCAGCCCGATGCTGTAGGCGAGCAGCGACTTCTTGCACTCGTCGATCTCTTCGCGAAACTCCTGGCATCGCTCCAGCCAGGCGCTCTGCTCCCCGAAGGACTGGGCGATCGGAAGCACCGTGCGCTCCAATCGGGTGGCGACGGCCTGCATCGCTCCCATCTTGGGCGCGCTCAGCTCGAACTCGAGGCCGTTGAAGGCGGCGGTGGGGAAGTCGTGCGCCTCGTCCAGCAGGAGGAAGTCGTAGCGCCCCAGCAGCCCTTCGCCGTCCTCCTCCGCGCGCTTAGCGATCGCATCCTGGATCACCACGCTGTGGTTCGTGATCACGAGGTCCGCGGACTCGGCGCCGCGCCGGGCGTTGTAGTAGAAGCAGGCGTTGTATGCCGGACAGAAGCGGCCGGGACAGACGGGCGGGGCGGCGATCTGCTGCCACGCCTTCCCCAACTCCCGGGCCGGGCGTCGGAACAGCCCCCGGAACTCGGTCTCGATGCCCAATTCGGCGCTCGCCACGAACGTGTCGGTGAACTCGGGGGCATGCTCGTCCATCGCCATGACGCACGCGTACCGCTGACGCCCGATCAGGAACCGGCAGCGAGGCTCCGCGTCGAAGAGGCTCAGCGCGAGCGGCAGGTCCTTCCGCCAATACTGCTCCGCCAGCACGTTCGTGTAGGTCGCGATGATCGTCCGCTTCCCGTTCACCAGCGCGTGCGCGATCGCCGGGATGAGCGCGGAGAGCGACTTGCCCAGCCCGGTCGGCGCTTCGAACGCCCCCGATCGGGCGCCGTCGATCAGGTCCGAGAGCAACAGGGCGAGCTGGCGCTGATCCGGGCGGTCGAGAAATCCCGGGCGCGCGCGCAGCCGCTCGAACGCCTCATCGATGAGTGGGTGGACAGCAGACAAAGAAGTAGACGGAGGATACCTTCCCAGCCCCCGAAAGCCCCTCTCCTACGAGGAGAGGGGTTGGGGTGTGGTGACGCCTGGGACCGGCTTGCGATCTTGTGGATGAGGATGGTTCTTGCTCGCAATGCAGGGCGAGAACCCCGTACCCGCGACCCCTCATCCCAACCCTTCCCCCGGCGGGGGAAGGGCTCCCGGAGCCCCTCTCCTCGCAGGATGTGTGGACCGGAGAGATGGTGAACACCCGTTCGGAGACATGGTGGACGCATCGGTCTGTCATTCATTGTGTTCCGGCTGCAGCCGGAACACAATGTGCGGGCCGAGAAAGACCCCCCAAGCGCCGTCCTCGA
>DASWVS010000256.1:0-6233 GCA_036401135.1 Fimbriimonas sp. | reverse complement strand
TCACGTCGCAGAGAAGCTCCAAGCGGACCACCTTGAGCGTCTCGAACGCCATGTCGCGAAGGAGCTTGGCCGTTTCCGTCGCGTAGCCATGCCCGGTGGCCGACCGGCGCAGCCAGTATCCGATCATGATCGAAGGAACTTCGCGGTTGAACGATTCGAGGTTCGCCTGCCCAAGGAAACAGCGGTCTGTCCGGCGAAGGATCTGGTAGTCGAAGCGGCGGCCCCACTGGGGAGCGACCCATTCGGCATACTGGATGCAGCTCTGCACCCCCTCGTACTTGGCGATCCAGGGCTGCCAGGGCCGAAGATGCTCGATCGACTCGTCGATCGCTTCGGCGGCGGCGCGCGCCAGATCCAGGCGGTGGCGGACCAGCTCGACCCTCTCTCCAACGATCCTCTCAGGAACAACCGACGCAAACACGGTTAAAACTACCCCGACGATGGGTAGCCGATGTGGATCCGGCACAGGTATACTCCCCTCTTGCGTCAGCCAGCGTGTCGCTGCCGTCGGCGTCGCACCATGCCCGCCTCTCGAAAAATGAGACGCGGCGAACAAGGCGAATGAATCATGAAAGTTAGAGCGAGTGTGAAAAGGATTTGTGATAAGTGCAAGATCATCAAGCGCAACGGAGTTGTGCGGGTGATCTGCGTGGTGCCGAAGCACAAGCAGCGACAAGGCTAACAAGCGTGAGGCGCGGGGCGCGAGGCGACAGGGCCGAGCCCCGGAACACTAAGAACCGAACACCGAACACCGAACACCAATTTTATGGCACGTATTGCAGGTATCGATCTTCCGCGAGATAAGGCGGTCATCTATGCGCTTCCTTTGCTGTATGGCATCGGCAAGCACAACGTTCACGAGGTGGTGGCGAAGGCGGGGATCGACCCGACGAAGAAGATTCGCGACCTCAGCGAGGCGGAGATCACCCACCTCCGCGAAGTGATCGACCGCGAGTACCAGGTCGAGGGAGACCTCCGCCGCGAGGTGAACGGCAACATCCGACGCCTGATCGAGATCGGATGCTACCGCGGCCTCCGCCATCGCCGAGGGCTTCCGACGCGCGGCCAGCGAACCCGCAGCAACGCCCGAACCCGCAAGGGCAAGGCGAAGACCGTGGCCGGCAAGAAGAAAGCGAAGAAGTAACGACTGGGTTGGCGGCAGGCGGCCGGCGGTTGGCAGTATCCGAACCGCAAGCCGCCGACCGCGGACAGCAAACCGAGAAACATGGCAAGAAAAGCAGTCCAGAAAGGCAAACAGAAAGAGCGGAAGAACATTCCCGTGGGCGTTGCGCACATCAAGGCGTCGTTCAACAACACGCTCATCACCATCACCGACCCCCAGGGGAACACCATCTCCTGGGCGAGTGCGGGCAACGTGAACTTCAAAGGCTCCCGCAAAGGCACGCCCTTTGCCGCGCAGGTCGCTTCCGACAAGGCAAGCCGCCTGGCCCAGGAGCATGGCCTGCGACGCGTCGACGTTCTGGTTCGCGGGCCGGGATCCGGACGCGAGACCGCCATCCGCGCCCTCCAGGCTTCCGGCCTCGAGGTCACCAGCATCAGCGACGTCACGCCCGTGCCCCACAACGGTTGCCGACCGCCCAAGCGGCGCCGAGTCTAAAAAATGCCCCATATCTCCACCCTCGATTTACTGAACGATTACGGCAAGTTCGTGCTCGAGCCGTTGGAGCGTGGCTATGGCCAGACCATCGGCAACGCGCTGCGACGGGTCCTGCTCAGCTCGATCCAAGGCGCCGCCATCGCGGCCGTCCGCATCGACAAGGTCTTCCACGAGTTCGCTCCGATCCCCGGAGTCAAAGAGGACGTCACCGAGCTTCTGCTCAACCTCAAGAACCTGGCGATCACGGTCGCCGGGGAGGGGCCTTTCGAGGACCAGACCCTGCGCATCGACGTGAAGGGGCCCGGCCGGGTCACCGGCGCCGACGTCATCTGCCCCGAGGGCGTCGAGATCGAGAACCCCGAGGTCTACCTCGCCACCATCAGCGACGAAGGGGCCAGCCTCACGATGGAGATGTACGTGAGCTGGGGAACCGGTTACGTGCTTCCCGACAAGCACGAGAAGTACAAGGGGATGATCGGCGTGATGCCGATCGGGTCCCAGTTCACTCCCGTGCGCAAGGTGAACTACACCGTCGAGGCGACGCGCGTGGGGATGCGCACGGACTATGAGCGGCTGGTCCTGGATATCTGGACCAACGGGACGGTCCGGCCGAACGACGCCCTTTCGCAGGCCGCCCACATCCTCGACAAGTTCTTCCGGATGTTCTTCGACCTTGGCGAGGCCGGCTTCGAAGCCGACATGCCGGTCGAGGACGAGGTCGACGACGAGATGCTGCGAAACGTGCCGGACCTGCGCATCGAGGAGCTCGACTTCTCGCAGCGCACGTTCAACTGCCTCCGGCGCGCGGGCATCCTCAACCTGAAGTCGCTCGCCGTGGCGACCGAGTCCGACCTGACCGCGATCCGCGGGTTCGGGAAGAAGTCGCTGCTCGAGGTTCGAGACAAGCTCAACGAGCACGGCCTCGAGCTCAAGCCTCCGAAGGGCGGCTATCGATCCATCGACACCCTCGACGACGAAGAGGACGACGATTTCTAGGAGTCTGTGGTTAGCGGTTGGCCTAGCGCGTTGAGCCGCCGACCGCGAACCGCCAACCGCAAACAAAGCCATGAACCACAAGATTGACCACCGAAAACTGGGGCTGCCGACAGACCAGCGGATGGCGCTGCTCAACAACCTTCAGCGCCAGTTCGTCCGCCACGGTTACGTCCGCACGACCCTCGGCCGCGCCAAGGAGCTGCAGCGGCTCGTCGAGAAGCTCATCACCCTGACGAAGAACGAGGACGGGCTCGAGGCGCGGCGCCGGGCGCGGCGGGTTCTCGTCGGCCACAGCTCCGCCTCGGCCAAGGGCAAGCAGTACGTCGGCAAGACCCCCGCCGAGACGTTCGCGCTCCAGAAGTCGCGCAACGAGCTGAACGGCGAGGACCTCGTCAAGTACCTCTTCGACGAGATCGCTCCCCGCTACGCGAACCGGCCGGGCGGCTATACGAGGCTGACGAAGCTCCCCGCGCGCCGTGGAGACGGCGCCCCGCAAGCCGTGCTGGAGCTCGTCGAGTAGGTTGTTGGCGTGTGGGTTGTTGGCGCGTCAGCGATCGGCGTGATGGATTGATCCTGATGCCGACATGCCAGCAACCGACGCACCGAGATGCGCATTAAGCTCGTCGTCTCGTACGACGGCACCGACTTCCGCGGCTGGGCCGCGCAGGCTGGACAGAGAACGGTCCAGGGCACATTGACAGAAGCTGTTCGCCAAGTCTCGGGCGAGGAAAACGAGATCACCGGAGCAAGCCGAACCGACAGCGGCGCGCATGCGATGGGCCAGGTTTGCCACTTCGACTCCTCGGTTGCGATACCGATCGGGAAGTGGCCTTCCGTCCTGAACCGCGTGCTGCCGCCGGATCTGGCGGTGGTGCGGTCCCAACGGGTGGCGGACGACTTTCACAGTCGGTTCAGCGCCCAGGATCGCTGGTACCGCTACCGCATCCAGTTCGGTCCTCGGGACCCGCACCGCGCGCGCTACGTCCACAACTACCACAGCGAGCTGGACGTCGGCGCGATGCAGGGAGCGGCGAAGGCTTTGCAGGGTGATCACGACTTCCTCGCGTTCACCGAGGAGTTGGACCCGCGCGTCGAGAACACTCGACGGACGCTGGTTCGCTTCGCGGTGGCTAAGCACCGGGACGAGGTGTGGGTGGACGTGGTCGGCACCGCCTTTCTTCGCGGAATGATGCGAAGGATGGCAGGCGCGCTTCTCGAAGTGGGACGCGCGAAACGATCCGTCGAAGAGGTCAGCAGACTCCTTGATCCCAAGGAGAGGTCGAGCCTTCAGTGGCCGGTGGTTCTTCCCGCCCGAGGTCTGTGCCTGATGAGAGTCAGGTACGGCCGATGGCCGAAGGACAACCGAACTCTGTAGACGCAGGAGGCAACGCGCCTGTATCGACCGAACAGCTTCAGCAAGTTTCAGTTGGACCCCGAACGATCGGGGAGGAAAAAATGAATAGGACGACAACGGTAAAAGAAGGCTCGATCGAGCGCAAATGGTACGTGGTGGACGCGGCGGGGATTCCCGTCGGCCGACTCGCGGGCCAGGTCGCACAGGTTCTGCGCGGCAAGAACAAACCGACGTTCAGCTACAACGCGGACGTCGGCGACTTCGTGATCATCATCAACGCCGACAAGGTCGCGCTCACCGGCAACAAGCGGGACGAGCTCATCTACTGGCACAGCGGTTGGCCTGGCGGACTGAAGAACGTCAGCCGCGGCGATCTGCTGGAGAAAGACCCGGTCAAGCTGGTTGAGAAGGCCGTCTGGGGCATGGTTCCCAAAACGAAACTCGGCAAGCAGATCTTCAAGAAGCTCAAGGTCTACGCGGGCTCCGACCATCCGCATGCGGCCCAGACACCCGAGCCGCTCGACATCCGAAAGGACAAGAAGTAAAAACGCATGGCAGACACCAACACGAATTACGGAACCGGCCGACGCAAGAACGCCATCGCGCGCGTCTGGCTCACCCCGGGCGAGGGGAACATCACGATCAACGGTCGCCAGTTCGGGGAGTACCTCGGACGTCCCGTCCTTGAGATCCTGGTGAAGAGCCCGCTCGTCGCGCTCGACCTCGACGGCCGCTACGACGTCAAAGCCTACGCCAAGGGCGGCGGCATCTCGGGTCAGGCGGGTGCAATCCGCCTGGGCATCTCGCGGGCGCTGGTTGAGATGGACGAGGAGCTTCGGAAGTCGCTGCGTGCCAACGGCTTCCTGACGCGCGACCCTCGCGTGAAGGAGAGCAAGAAGTACGGCCGAAAGAAGGCGCGGCGCGGGTTCCAGTTCGTCAAGCGGTAAGGCCGAACCCTCTCCTGGGTGCGGTCGGTCCGATGTAGCCGGTTGTCGTCACAGCCGTCCTTGCCCCCTGCGGGCGAGGACGGCTTTTTTGTTTCTCAACGATCTTGCCATTCCTGCGAAACCTTGCTAGACTGGGGTTGATTAAGCGGTTCATCAAAGGAACGCAGCGATGCCAGTGACTTTACGCGATGTCGCGAAGGTAGCAGGAGCCTCGGTGGCGGCGGTCTCATCCACCCTGAACGGAAGCCGCAGCCAAACCATCCGGGTCAGCGCCGATACGCGCGAGCGGATTATCCGCGCCGCCCTCGATCTGGGTTACACCGCCAACCCGATCGCCAAGAGCCTCGCCACCGGACGCACCGGCGTGCTCGGCCTCATGCTTCCCTACGCCGACGCCTTCGTCGACCAGAACCCATTCAGCATGACTCTCATGAAGGGCGTCATGGAGGAGGCGATCCGGCGCCACGCGAACGTGATGCTCTACACCGCCTCCGACGACGTCTCCGACGTCCGGGCGGCGGCGATGGTGGACCGGCACGTCGACGGCCTGATCCTGGTCATGCCGGTGGAGGGGAGCCCGATCGTCCACAAGCTCGATCACCGGGGCATCCCTTACGTTTCGATCCTGAGGAAGCCGCTCCCGGGCACCTGGACGGTGAACTCGGACGACTACCGGGGCGGGCGCCTCGCCACCCGGCACCTCATCGAGCTGGGGCACCGCCGCCTGATGCATTTCGCCGGCGACCCGGAGGTCGTGACGTCCAAAGGTCGCCGCCAGGGCTTTCTCGACGAAGCCGTGGAGGCCGGTTCGAACATCGAAGACGCCGAAGTGGTGCCCTCCGGCTTCGATTACTTCAGGGGGTACGAGTCCGCGCGGCAGGCTCTGCAGGACAGGAAGAAGCCGTGGCCGACCGGCATCTTCGCCGCCAACGACCTATGCGCCCAAGGCGTCATGGTATTTCTTCGTGAAATGGGGCTCCGGCTGCCCCAGGACGTCGCCATCGTCGGCTACGACGACACCGCGCAAGCGGAAACGACCCATCCCACGCTGACCAGCGTCCACATGGGCATCGAGGAGATCGGCAGGACGGCCGTCGACCTCTTGCTCGCCCGGATCGAAGGGCTTCCCGTCAGCGACGTCCAACCTGTCCTGCCGGTACGACTTACCGTACGTGAATCCAGCGGCACCATGCGTGCCAATTCCCAGGGGGGCAACGGCCGCCCTCGTCGATCCAAGAGGTGATCTCAATGCTTCGCAGAAATCGTGCCTTCACACTCATCGAACTGCTCGTGGTCATCGCGATCATCGCCATCCTGG
>DASWVS010000255.1:0-8621 GCA_036401135.1 Fimbriimonas sp. | reverse complement strand
AGCAGATGGAGGATGTTCTGGGGCGAAATGCGGACAAGACACCTAGTGCATTCTCGGACCTGCCCCAGCATGTGCGAGATATGATCATAGAGGACGTGTCCATGGGTTTGGACGGATATGGATTTGGCTCGAAGTCTGAGGCTCTACGCGCCCTTGATACCGCCACGATCGAGAGTATCAGATATACAGCGAAGGTGATCATGTCCTTTCGACGTAAGGATGGAACCGAAACTGGTGGCATTTTCTCGTTGGCAAACTTCCGATTTTGACTTTGCAGCAGTAGAAGTCTACGACAGACTCACGTCCGAGCCGTCTAGGTGATAGGTCACAGGCGACATGATAAAAGTTAGAGGCTGTCCACGTAAACTGCCTAATCCTCGAACCCATATGCCGCCCTATCACGGTCACCTGTACTCTGTCACTTTTTCTTGAACTTCCTTGCATCGGAGTTCAGGCAGCAGCAGAGGCCGGGGGGGATTTGCGTTGCCTCGGTAGCCTCGCCGTCCTTGAAGTTAACGGCAGCCTCTTCAGCTGCTGAGCTTCGCCCGGTTTGAGCCTCAGCAGTGGTGTTGCCGCACCCTTGTTCATCGAGTAGCCGGGGCTGCTGAGGCAACAGATGGCCCGGCGATCCGGGTACGCACGGCAGCTTCGCGCTTGCGACACCTCGCCCCAACCCTTCTCCTGCGAGAAGAGGGGCTTCCGGGGAGCGTGCGCGTTCTCTACTCTTTGGGCTTGAACTTCATCGCTTCGGAGTTCAGGCAGTAGCGGAGGCCGGTGGGGGTTAGGGGGGCGTCGTCGAAGACGTGGCCGAGGTGACCGTCGCAGCGGGCGCAGAGGACCTCGACGCGGACCATGCCATGGCTGCGGTCCCAACGGGTCCAGGTGGCGTCCTTGGCGATCGGCTTGTAGAAGGAGGGCCAGCCGGTGCCGGAGTCGAATTTGGCGTCGGCGGCGAAAAGGGGCAGGTCGCATCCGGCGCAGACGTAGGTCCCGGGCTTCTTGTGGTCGTAGAACAGGCCGCAGAAGGCAGCCTCGGTGCCTTGGGTCCGGAGGATCCGGAACTGCTCGGGGGTGAGCCGCTTCTTCCACTCGGCATTCGTGCGGACGACCTTGTCGTTTCGTTTGGGGCTGACGCCGTCGACCTTGAATCCTTGCACCTGGGCCATGGAGCAGGCGGCGAGGGCGAGGCCGAGCGACGATCCGAGCGCGAGCCACTTCATATTTGTGCAAAACGCTTCTTTGCCCTAGGAGTTCCCTAGGAACTGCATCGCCAATTCGGCGGTTCTGGTAACGGCATCGTCGGGCCCGAGCAGGCGGTCGAGTTCCTCAAAGTCCCGAAGCTGTTTCTCCCGATCCGGACCGTCGTTCAGCCGGCTTAGCCATTCGCGGAGCGCATCGGGCGAGGCCTCGTCCTGAACGAGCTCGGGGACCACGTCCCGGTCGAGGAGGATATTCGGCAGCGCGACGTACTTGGGCCGCTTGAAACCAATAAGCTTCGCCTCCAGCAGGACGGCTTTCGAGAAGCGGTACATCACAACCATCGGGCAGAGGCAGAGGGCGGCTTCGAGGGTGGCGGTGCCGCTGCAGACGATCGCGGACCTGGCCCTCCGGAGGACGCCGTAGGCGTCGCCGGCGGTGAAGCGGTCGCTCCGTCCCGGGGCGAGGCGGCTCCATTGGGCCTGGAACGCTTCGAGGTTCGTCGACGGCGCGAGGGCGAACTCGATCGGTTCCTCTCCGACGGCCCGGGCGATGACGGGGAGATTCTCGTCGATCTCGGCGGAGCGGCTTCCGGGGAGGACGGCGATCCCTGCCGGGACCGGGACGGTCCCGGGACCCACGGGCGGGACGCCCTTGCCACGGAGGAGCTGCTTGATGGGGTGCCCGAACCAGTGGGCGTCGGCACCCATCCGGTTGAGGATCTCGGCGGACCAGGGAAAGGGGGTGGCGATCGCGTCGGTGATCGCCGGGAGGTCCGTGCCTTGTCGATCGCGCCGCCAGGAAGAGGGCGGGACGAAGTAAAGGACCTTCCAACCGTGGTTCTTGGCATGGCGGGCGAGGCGGATGTTGGCGTAGCCGAAATCGATGGGAACGAAGAGGCCGGGCTCGCCGGTTGCGAGCGCGCCTTTGGCCTTGTAGTAGCTGCGGACGACGCGCGGGTAGATCTTGAGGGACTGGGTGATGCTGATCGCGCCCCAATGGGAGGAATCGGCGACCAGGCCGACACCTTCCGCCTTCATGCGCGGCCCGCCGATGCCTCGGGGCGAGCCGTGGAAACCGAGCGACCGCATCTCTCGGACCAATGCCGCCCCATAGGCGTCGCCGGAGGCTTCACCGGCAGAGAGGAAGACGCGCATGGCTGATTATGGGAGTGCGCGACCCGTGGTCGCGCTTTTCGCCGCGACGAAGTCGCTCGACCAACAAGATATATTTAACTCATGGTTTCGCATTGGCCGCATGCACCGTTGCATATCGTGGATCATCCAGGAAGCTATATCGTGACCTCTGCGACCTATCAGAAGCAGAAGCTATTCAACACCCCAGAAAAGCTGGATCTTCTAGAGTACGTCCTCCTTACGACCCTGGCTGAAGTGGGTTGGGAAGTCCAGGCATGGGCAGTCTTTCCCAACCACTATCACTTCGTCGGTCTGTCGCCCGAAGAGGGGCTGGGGCTTACAGAATTGTGTCGCCGCATCCATGGACAGTCTGCGCGAGAACTGAACCGGATCGATGGGCAACTCGGCAGGACGGTCTGGTATCGAACGTGGGACACCCGCATCTCGTACGAGAAGTCTTATCTGGCGCGCTTGGCCTACGTTCATCACAACCCCGTTCGCCATGGACTGGTGGAGGATGCGACGACCTACAAATGGTGTAGCGCGGCCTGGCTGATCGAGAGAGGAGACCGTCCTTTCGTCGAAACTCTGATGTCGTTCAAGACGGACAGGGTGAACGTGTACGACGACTTCTGACGCGGCTCCGCCGCGTTCGAAAGCGCGACCGTGGGTCGCGCACTCCCAAAGGTTATTTCTGATCCTGGCGGCCGTTTCGGCCGCCGAACCTTCGCTCTTCGTAGGCGAGGAGGTACTCGACTTCTGGGGTGAGCGGGACTTCGCGACGGACGGTTTCCATCGCGTGGGTCATCCCCAGCTGCGACTTGAAGAGGAGCTTGCAGGCCTTGTGGAGCGCGAGGCGGGCCTGGGGGGTGATGCCGATGCGGCGCAGGCCGATGGCGTTGATGTCGTGGACGGTCTGCTCCTGGCCTTCGACGAGCATGAAAGGCGGGACGTCGCGGGTGATCTTGGTCATGCCGCCGACCATCGCCACCTTCCCGATGCGGGCGAACTGGTGGACGCCGGTCATGCCGCCCAGGGTCACGAGGTCCTCGACGGTGACGTGCCCCGAGATGCCGGTCGTGTTCGCGACAGTGATCTGGTTGTGGAACACGACGTTGTGGCCCAGGTGGCAGTACGCCATGATGAAGTTCTCGTTGCCGACCACGGTGGAGTTGCCCTCGCCGGTCGCGCGGTGGACGGTGACGTACTCGCGGAAGACGTTGTCGTCGCCGATGCGGAGGTAGGTCGGCTCGCCCCTGTACTTACGGTCCTGCGGGTCGCCGCCGAGTACGGATCCCTGTCCCACCACGTTGTTCGCCCCCATCGTCGTGCCGCCTTTGACGGTGACGTGGGATTCGAGCCTGCAGCCCGGGCCCAGGACGACGCCGGCTTCGACGTAGCTGAAGGGCCCGACCTCGACGTCCTCGGCGAGATCGGCTCCCGGATCGATGTATGCCAGGGGGTGGATCTTCGCCAACTAGCCTTCCTTGGGACGCAGCATAAAGGTCATCTCAGCCGATGCCACCGGCTCGCCGTCGACGCTGGCCGAGGACCGCATCTTTCCGACCGGGCCTCTCGTCCAGACGATCTCGCAGTCCACGACGAGCTGGTCTCCGGGAGTCACCGGCCGCTTGAACTTGGCGTCGTCGACCGCCCCGAGGAGGGGGACCTTGTCGTGGTACTCGGGGCGCATCATGAGGACGGAGGCTCCCACCTGGGCCATGCACTCGAGGATCAGGACGCCCGGCATGATCGGCCTTCCGGGGTAGTGGCCCACGAAGAACGGCTCGTTGATGGTCACGTTCTTGATGCCGCGGCATCGGGTTTGGTCCTCGCTCACTTCCAGGATGCGGTCCACCAGGAGCATCGGGTAGCGGTGGGGCAGGGTTTCAAGAATCTTTTGGATGTCGATCAACGGCAAATCCTTTGGACGGCGCGGCGTCAAGGGCAAGGGTACCCGCTGGGTTTTTGCCCCCTAGGAGGCGAACGGTGTGGGAGTTAGCGCAAGGGCGGCCCCGAAGAGGAGAAAAGCGCGACCACGGATCGCGCACTCCCAAAGCGCCGGGCATAATCGGGTTTGGTGACGACAACCGCTCTCGAACTCGAGACCGCGTTTACGCAGGCCTACCGCGAACATCTGAACGACCACCCGGCGATCCGGGAGGCCCACTGCCTCCGAGTCCTGATGCCCCGGCTCTTCGAACCCTATCGCGCCGACGACTCCTTTGCGGGAAGGATCTCGTACCGCAAGGTCGGTTTCGGCCTGGAGTCGGCTTCCGGCGGCCCGGGCTATTACTGCGACCTTAGGCCGGACACGCCCGAAGCGGCGGATCTCTGCCAGTTCTGGAAGGCCGAGGCGACGATCAAGGGCAAGCTGCAGGCGCTGCTGTCGCCGGAGCTGAAAGCGAGGACCGAGAACTCGATCGCATCCATGGACGGGCGGCTGGCGGGGTCGCTCATCGACTTCGAGAAGCTGGTCCGGATCGGCATCCCCGGCCTGAGGGCCGAGGTCGAATCGATGGACGCGCCCGAGCTGCGCGAAGGGATGCTCATGGCGCTGGACGTGCTCGCAGGCGTGATCCGCGACTACGCGCGGCAGGCGGCAACGCTCGGTCGAAACGACGTCGCCGAAGTGCTGGCGGACGTGGCGGGGCGCCAACCGGAGACCTTCCGCCAGGCGGCGCAGCTCGCATGGCTGTATGCGCTGATCTCCGGGGTCGTGAACTACGGGCGCATGGACGTCTATCTCGGGGACGCGCTCGCAAAGGACCTCGACGAGGGGCGGCTGACCGAAGACGAGGCGCTGGCGCTGCTCCAGAACCTCTGGCAGATGATGGCGGACCGGAAGATCGTCTTCAACGGGCGCGTGTTCATCGGCGGCAGGGGACGGCCGAACGAGGCGAACGCGGACCGCTTCGCCATGCTGGCGATGGAGGCGACGCGGACGGTCATCGAGATCGAGCCCCAGCTCACGCTCCGCTTCTACGAGGGGATGAATCCCGCCCTGATGCAGAAGGCGCTGGACGTCATCGGCGAAGGGCGGACGTACCCGATGCTGTTCAACGACGACGTGAACGTGCCGGCGGTGACGAACGGCTTCCGGGTGCCGCGCGAAGCGGCGGAGCAGTATCTGCCCTACGGGTGCGGCGAGTACGCGCTGGACCACCTGTCGTTCGGATCGCCCAACTGTTCGCTGAACCTTCTGAAAGCGTTGGAGACCACGCTGCACCGAGGGGTCGACCCGCTCACGGGCAGGCAGGTGGGGCTCGACCTGGGGCCGATCGAGGCCTTCGAGAGCTTCGACGACCTTTGGCGCGCCTACCAGAGGCAGGTCGAGCATTTCGTGGAAGCGTTGGCGGACAGGCACCGGCTGGAGTACCGGGCGGAAGCGGAGTCGGCGGCGTTCCTGTTCACCAGCATGCTGTTCGACGACTGCATCGCCCGAGGGCGATCGGTGGTGGACGGCGGCATCCGGTACCGGGGCGGACTGATCGAGACGTTCGCGATCGTAAACACCGCCGACAGCCTGGCCGCAATCAAGAAGGTGGTGTACGAGGACCGGTCGGCGACGCTCGCGGACGTGGTTTCGGCGCTGGACCGCAACTTCGAGGGCTCATCGCGAATCGAGCGGCTGCTGAAGAACGCGCCCAAGTACGGGAACGACGACGACCGGGTCGACGGGCTGGTGCAGGCGGTGAGCGACCACGTCGCGCGGCACACGTACGAGCAGGCGGACCGAATCGGGTTCCATTACTTCCTGGTGGTGAACATCAACAACCACATGAACGTGGGGATCGGGAAGATCACCTCCGCATCCGCCGACGGTCGGCGCTGCGGCGAACCGCTCGCGAACGGCAACACGCCGACGGCGGGGAACGACACCTCGGGCGTGACCGCGTTCCTGAACTCGATCGCCAAGCCGGACCCGAGCTTCCACGCGGGCTACACCCACAACATGAAATTCAGCCGCCGGATGTTCCGGGAGGAACGGCCCAAGCTCGAGGCGCTGCTGGGGACGTACTTCGAGTGTGGAGGGACGCAGGCGATGATCACGGTGCTGGATCGCGGCGACCTGGAGGCGGCGCTGAAGGATCCGGAGAAGCACCGGAACCTGATCGTGCGGGTCGGCGGTTTCAGCGCGCGGTTCGTCGAGCTGCCGCCGGAGGTTCAGGCGGACCTCATCCACAGGACGCTCTACTGATGTCGACCACCGAGTTCCTGATCCTGACGGGCGAGCTTTTGGGGCTGGCGCTGTCGGTCGCCGCTGCCTCCGGCGTCGCAATGCTGTGCTTCTCGAAGCTGCAGAGGAGCAGGAAGTAGCGCGTTGGGGAAGACGAGCGGAATCGTCTTCGACATCCAGCGGTGTTCGCTGCAAGACGGGCCGGGCATCCGCACGACCGTGTTCCTGAAGGGGTGCCCGCTCCGCTGCCAGTGGTGCCACAACCCCGAGTCGATCGGCTTCGGGCCCCAGCTCTCCTACGACGAGAGCCAGTGCGTCGGCTGCTTCGAGTGTGTCGCCGTCTGCACGGAAGGGGCGCACTCGATCCGCGAAGGCCGGCACGCGCTCGACTTTTCGAAGTGCCAGGCATGCGGGAAGTGCGTAGAGGTCTGCGAAGGCGGGGCTCTTCGAATGATCGGCCGGGAGCATACGGTGGACGAGGTGATGGCGGAGGTTCGGAAGGACGCCGCTTTCTACCGCCGCTCGGGCGGCGGGGTCACCCTCTCGGGCGGGGAGCCGATGGCGCAGTTCGAGTTCAGCCGGGAGATCCTGGAGGCGGCGCGCCGCGAAGGGATCCATACCTGCCTCGAGACGAGCGGCGCCTCGAGTTGGGACCGATACCAGGCGGTCGCGCCCTCGGTCGACCTCTTCCTCTTCGACTACAAGGCGAGCGGCGCCGAGAGGCACCGGGCGCTGACGGGGGCGGGCAACGGCCTGATCCTCCAGAACCTGGCGAAGCTGGCGGCGTCGGGCGCGCGGATCGTCCTGCGATGCCCGCTGGTGCCGGGGGTGAACGACGATCGCGCGCACCTGTCGGCGATCGCCGACCTCGCCGCGCGGCTGCAGCTCGCGGGGGTCGAGGTCATGGCGTACCACGACCTCGGGATTGCGAAGGGCGCACGGGTCGGACACTCGAACGGCCTGACGACGGTCCAGCCGCCTTCGCCGGAGGTTCAGGAGCGATGGATTTCCTCACTGCGCTCGCTCGGGTGTTCGAACGCCCGGCTGGCTTAGTTTGGGGCGGGGCAAGCCCCGCCGCGTCCTAACAGACCGCACACGGTCCTCAATCCGAACTAAGGGAAGATGCCCCGCTTCACGGTGGCGTCGGCGACCCGTTTCACGCCGATGATCATCGCGGCGGTGCGCATGTCGGTCTTGTGCGCCTTCATCGTCGACTCGACCGCCGAGAAGGCGTGGCGCATGATCCGTTCGAGGCGCTTGTTGACCTCGTTCTCCTCCCAGAAGAAGTTCTGCAGGTCCTGGACCCACTCGAAGTAGCTGACGACGACGCCCCCGGCGTTGGCGAGGATGTCGGGCACGACCAGCGAACCTTTGTCCGAGAGGATCTGGTCGGCTTCGGGGGTGCAGGGGCCGTTCGCGCCCTCCACGACGAGGCGGGCCTTCACCTTGTCGGCGTTCTCCTCGGTGATCTGGGCGGCGATCGCGGCGGGAATCAGGATGTCGCATTCGAGGGCCAACAGCTCCTCGTTGGTGACGGTCTCCGCATCGCGATACTCCTGGAGACCTCCTTCGCGGCCCGCGTACCGCTGCATGAGCTCTTGGACGGGCAGCCCTTCCTTGTTGTAGATGCCGCCGACGGCGTCGCTGATCCCGACCACCTTCGCGCCCGCCTCTTCGGCGAGCTTCGCCGCCACCGAACCGACGTTACCGAACCCCTGCACGACGACGCGTGCGCCCCCTAGCGTCATCCCGAGCATGCGCGCGGCCTCTTCGGCGGTGGTGACCACCCCCCTTCCCGTCGCCTCGACGCGGCCCTCGGAGCCGCCCAGCTCGAGCGGCTTGCCCGTGACCACGCCGGGCACGGTGTGGCCCATCGCCATGGAGAAGGTGTCCATTATCCACGCCATCACCTGGGCGTTGGTGCCGATATCGGGCGCGGGAATGTCGCTCCGCTCGCCGAGCATGGTGTTGATCTCGGTTACGTAGCGGCGCGTCAGCTTTTCGAGCTCGCGGCGCGACATCTCCTTCGTGTTGACCTTGACCGAGCCCTTCGCCCCACCGTAGGGGATGTTCACGACCGCGCACTTCCAGGTCATCCACATCGCGAG
>DASWVS010000254.1:0-2922 GCA_036401135.1 Fimbriimonas sp. | reverse complement strand
CCGCGACAGGGGCCAGAAGCGCTCGCCGCTCCCGCCTGCCATCACCACCCCGATACGCGTGTTGCCCATGGGATTTCAACGTACCCCAAGGCGGCCGGCGCTGGGTTTTGGCCCACCCAAGGTATACCGGGGTGATGCGATGCGTAGTGACCGGCGGAGCCGGGTTCCTTGGTTCTCACCTGACCGACCTGCTGCTCTCCAAAGGCCACGAAGTCGTGATCATCGACAACCTGATCACCGGCTCGATCGACAACATCGCCCACCTGGCGGGGAACGAGAAGTTCCGGATGATCAAGCAGGACGTGACCGAGTACCTGTTCCTCGAAGGGCCGGTGGATTTCGTCTTCCACCTCGCATCGCCGGCGTCGCCGGTCGACTTCGAGCGGTTCCCGATCCAGGTGCTGAAGGTCGGCGCCCTGGGAACGCACAAAGCCCTCGGGCTTGCGAAGGAAAAGGGAGCGAAGTTCATGCTCGCCTCCACGAGCGAGGTGTACGGCGATCCTGCCGTCCACCCGCAGCCGGAAACCTACTGGGGCAACGTCAACCCGATCGGTCCCCGTGGGGTCTACGACGAAGCCAAGCGCTACGCCGAGGCGATGACGATGGCTTACCGTAACTTCCACGGCCTCGATACACGCATCGTACGGTTCTTCAACACCTACGGACCGAGGATGAGGCTGGACGACGGCCGGGTGGTTCCGAACTTCGTTTCGCAGGCGATCAAAGGCGAGCCGATCACCGTGTACGGAGACGGCCTGCAGACGCGGTCGTTCGGCTACTATGCGGACATCATCGACGGCGTCCACCGGCTCGCCATGAGCGACTACCAGGAGCCGGTGAACCTTGGGACCCATGAAGAGCGGACGATCCTGGACTTCGCGAAGCTCGTCATCGAGATTACGGGCTCGAAGAGCGAGATCGTCTACCGGCCGGCGGCGACAGACGATCCGAAGCAGCGCCATCCGGACCTGACACGCGCGAACACGATCCTCGGATGGCACCCGACGACGTCGGTCGAAGACGGGCTCCGGCAGACGGTCGAATACTTCCGGGACAAGATCCACAACGGCTAGCGTTTCTTCCTGAAACAAATTCACGAAGACGCTCGTCCACGGTTCCAGGTGTATCCGGTATGAGAGACCTTCATCGATTCGTCGCGACGTTCGGAGTCTGTGCCGTGGTGGCGCTGGTGACTTTGAGCGGGACGACCGCCCAGGCGACGAACCACAAGTCGTTCCGCCCCGCCTCCGACACCCAATTGTCGCAGCAGATCCGCGACCACAACCTGCAGGCGGCAGGCTGCCGGGAGTAGCGGCGGCCTCAGCGGGCGGCGAGGAACTGCTTGAGGCCGGCGTCCAGGAACTGTACGAAGTCCTCGGGCTGGCGCGTCGAGCCCTCCAGGATCTTGACCGGCTTACCCTCGGGCGAGAGAGCTACATAGGTCGGCAGCGCCACCGACTGCGTGAGCTTCTGCTGGAGCTCCTGATTCTTACGGTCCGACTCGGTCGGTCGGTCGGTATAGAGCTTGACGAGGATGTAGCGGTCGAACCGCTGGACGACGTCCTCGCGCGGGAACATGTTTTTCTCCATCCATCGGCAGTTCGTGCAGGTGACGCCGGTGAAGTCGATGAAGATCGGCCGGCCTTCCGCCTTGGCGAGCGCGAGGGCTTCGTCGTAGCTGTCGAGCCACTTGGCTTCGTCCGCCGATGCGAGCGCTTCCTGCCCCGGGTAGGGGGTCGGCGGGAGAAATGCGTCCAACTCGCCCAGAGGACGGCCGTTGATGGAACCGAGGAACCATAGGCCGGTGGCGATCGAGGCCAACCCGACCGCCCGACGGATCCACCCGATGCGGCCGTCGTCGATGGTCGGCAGCCGGAGCCAGCCCATCATATAGAGGCCGGCGACCAGCATCACCAGCGCCCAGACGGCGAGGAAAACCGGGCGCGTGAGCCATCCAAGCTGCCAGGTCAGGTCGACGTTGCTCAGGAACTTGACCGCCGCGGCGATCTCGAGGAACCCGAGGAACGCCTTGACGACCACCATCCACGCGCCGCTCTTCGGCAGCTTCCCGATCGCCTGCGGGAAGAGCGCCAACAGGAAGAAGGGGGTCGCGAAGGCGGTGCTGAATGAGATCATCCCCACGATCGCGTAGAAGAACTCCCCTTGGCTCGCGCCGACGAGGAGGGTTCCGACAAGCGGCATGGTGCAGGTGAACGAAGTGATCGTGAAGGCGAACGCCATCATCAGCGGCGCCACGAACTTGCCTTTACCTTGGGGCGAAACCTTGTTCGCCAGACCGTACGGCAATCGAACCTCGAAGACGCCGAACAGGTTCAGCGCGAGGGCGATGAACAAGGCCGCGAGGGCGAGGTTCAGCCACGGGTTGCTCGCGAGCGCGTTGACCCCCGCCGCCTTGAAGATGGAGGCTACGACCAACCCCAGGGCGGTGAACGTCAGGATGATGCCGAGGCTATAGGCGAGCGCCTGTCCGATCGCGCTGCCGCCGGAGCCCGATTCCCGCTGCTTGGTGAAGAAGCTGACCGTGATCGGGATCATCGGGAAAACGCAAGGCGTGAGCAGGGCGAGAAACCCGAAGCTGATGCTGAGCCAGATGAAGGCGAGCAACCCTTGCTGTTTGGCCTTGTTGATCTGCTCGGTGGCGGAGCCTGTCTCGACGGTGGCTTCCGGATCGGAGGCCGTCGTTCCGGCGGGAGGGGGGGCGTCGGCGACGGGCGCGCCGGCAACCGTGAACATCACTGGGACGTCGACGTTCCGGGGCGGTAGACACATCCTGTCGTCGCACGACATGAAGCGGACGGTGATCGACGCCTTCTGTTCTCCTTTCGCGTCCTTGGAGACCTTGACCGGCAGCCGGAACCAGGCGGAGTCGGAGTACATCTCGACCTCCTTGCCGAAGTTCGG
>DASWVS010000253.1:0-5469 GCA_036401135.1 Fimbriimonas sp. | reverse complement strand
GACCCCTCATCCCAACCCTTCCCCCGCAGGGGGAAGGGTTGGGATGAGGTATCGCCAGGGTGCAACGATCGGCGCGGGACGGTTCGTGCCTGCGTCTCTCTCCTTGCGAGAGCCGCAAAAGCCCCCCGATGTCCATCGATCTCGGACTGCTGCCCAGGTTCGAATCGGCTTGTGGAAGAGCGAGATCCGCTTTTTCAAACCGGTCCGTTCGACCAAAGGAGCCGGTTCATGACGCGGGTCATAGCAGCCTGTCGGGGCAGCAACGACAATGCATTCGATGAGCGGCAACAGGGCTGGCAACCGCGTGTTAATGATGAACACGCTCGCGTTCACGGTCTGCTTCGCGGTCTGGACCATGTACGGCGTGCTTATCGCCTTCCTGACCGACCACCGGGTGATCGAGTTGGACAAAGCCCAAATGGGCTGGCTCATCGGCGTGCCTGTCCTGACCGGCTCCATCTTGCGGCTTCCGGTGGGGATGCTGACCGACAAATACGGCGGCAAGCCGGTGTTCATCGGCGTGATGCTGCTCGCGGCGCTGGGCTCGTTCCTGACCAGCTACGCCGGCGACTTCACCGGGCTCATGCTGGGCGGGCTCGCCTTCGGCATCAGCGGCGCGGGGTTCGCGGTCGGCATCGCCTACTCGTCGCTCTTCTTCCCGAAGGAGCGGCAGGGGACGGCGCTCGGCATCTTCGGCGTCGGCAACGCGGGTTCGGCAGTCACGAGCCTCGGCGCTCCGCACCTCCTGAACGCGCTGACCGACGGCGGGCGGAACGTCGAGGGCTGGCGGCACATGCCTCAGATCTATGCGCTCGGGCTGGTGGCGATGGCGGGCGTCTTCGCGCTGACGACGACCCACAAGAAGCTGGAGGGAGGAGGCGACCGGACGGTCCGGCAGATGCTTCGGCCGCTGAAGGATGTGCGCGTCTGGCGATTCGGGCTGTACTACTTCCTGGTATTCGGAGCGTTCGTAGCGCTCGCCCAGTGGCTGATCCCGTACTACCTGAACGTCTATGCCATGCCGCTGGCGACCGCGGGCATGATGGCGGCGGTCTTCAGCCTTCCCAGCGGCGTGATCCGTGCCCTCGGCGGCTGGGTGTCGGACAAGTTCGGGGCAAGGACCACGATGTACTGGGTGCTGAGCCTGTGCGCGGTGCTGTTCTTCCTCGTGGTCGCGCCCCGCATGGAGATCGTCTCGCCCGGCCAGGGAATCATGGCGGATCGGGCGGGAACAGTCACCGCTGTAACTTCCAACTCGGTGACGGTTGGGGAGAAAAGCTACTCGCTCTTACCTCCACCCCCAACCCCCTCCTCCTCCGTGCTTCGCACGCAAGAGGAGGGGGCTTTGGTCTTCCCCACGTTCCAGTCCTGGCAGGAGCCGGCGGTGGAAGTCGGACAGGAGGTCAAGAAGAAGGAGCTGCTGGCACGAGGCATCACCCGGATGTACTTCCAGGCGAACGTGTGGATCTTCACGTTCTTCGTGTTCCTCGCGGGGATCATGATGGGCATCGGCAAGGCGGCCGTGTACAAGCACATTCCCGAGTACTTCCCAAACGACGTCGGCGTGGTCGGCGGGCTGGTGGGGGTCATCGGCGGGCTCGGCGGCTTCTTCTGCCCGATCCTCTTCGGCTGGATGCTGCAGGCGACGGGCCTCTGGACCACCTGCTGGCTGTTCCTCGGAGTGCTCTCGATCGTCTGCCTGGTGTGGATGCATATCGTCATCCTTCGGATGACCAAAGGCGTGAAGCTGGTCGGGCCGCTGGACGGGCATGCGCCCGCGGAACTCAACGGCAAGGCGAAGCTGCCGGATCGGGAGGCAAGCCGCGTTCGATAGGCGGCGAGTCGCCGCCTCGAAAGCAGCCTAAAGCTTTTCGCCGCACTCGGGGCAGAATTTGGTCCCCTGAGGGAACTCGTGCCCGCAGCCGGCGCACTGGAGGGTCGTCGCCAGCTTGGTGCCGCACTCGGGGCAGAACTTCGCGCCGTGGGTTTCGGCGCCGCATTCGGGGCAGACGAGTTGCCGATCCCGTTTGACGTCGATCCCCTTCCCTGCCGAATAGCCGGCTTCGTGGCCCGTCTCGGCGGCTCCCTGGGCTCGTCCGGAAGCCTTCGCCGCCTGCATCGCGACCTCGGCGTCGGGCGCGCAGTTGTAGCAGAGGCCGCTTTGTACGTCGAAGCACTTGGCGCAGACATGCTGGAAACATTGGGCGCAGCGGTTGAAGTGTCCCCGCGCCTCCACCACGGACTCGCGGAAGGCATCGTCCCAGGCGCCTTTCCATCCGGATTGGGCGTACGAGTCGGCGGCGTTGTCGGCCTGTCCCAGGAGCCCGCCAAGCACGTTGGAAGCCGTGCCGAGCCAACCGGCGGCCTGGGCTTTGCGATAAGGCTGGAACCGGGTCCGATAGACGTCGTGGCACCGTTCACAGAAGAACTCGAACTGGAACCCGGCGTTGACGCCGCTCATTACGCTCAGGTCGCCGTAGTTGTCGGAAAACCAGGTCTCGCTCATTTCCGCAGCTATTCTAACCGGATGGGGCCGAGTGGAGGAATAAAAAACCTTGGCATCAGGAGCGGGATGCCGTAAGTTATCTACCCGTGAAAAGCGCTTCCCTGCTGTCGCTCTCTCTGCTCGCGGCGTCCTGTTTCGCCGACCTCGAGCCGATCACCGCCGAAGCGACGGTCGACGCTCCGGTGGCCGAAGTATGGCGAGCCTGGACCACGTCGAAAGGGGCCGAGGCGTGGATGGTCGCGCACGCCGAGATCGAGATGAAGGTCGGCGGGATCTGGCGGACCCACTACAGCAAGGACGGCCGGATCGGCGATCCGGGAACGATCGAAAACGAGCTCCTGGCGTTCGATCCGGAGCGAATGTTCGCGATCCGCATCAAGAAGGTGCCGGAGCGGTTCCCGTTCAAGAGCGCCTTCCGCGACATGTGGACCGTCGTCTATCTCGACCCGGTAGGCACCGATCGGACGAAGGTGACGGTCCGCGGAATGGGTTTCAAGGACGACGAGGAGTCGAAGAAGATGCGCGCGTTCTTCGAAGCGGGCAACAAGTACGAGCTCGACGTCCTGGTCAAGCACTTCGAGAGGAAGTAGGGTTGGCAGCCCCTCCCCGCGCTCCCGAGGCGAACCGAACCGGTGGTCAGAGCATCTTGAACCGCCCGGGTTTGGCTTCGATCCAGACGGCGTCGAGGTCGCGGGCCTCGATGTCGGACAGCGGCCAGTCGTACCACATGTCCCAGCGAAGGATCGGGAGGAGGCGCAGGGTCGGGTGGGCGAGGAGAAGCGCTTTCGGGACGCGCCCGCCTCCGGGGGTGAGTCGGAGGTCCTCGATGTGGAGATCGACCCGGGGGCCGGGCAGGACGTCCATGAACATCGAAGTCTCCATCAGGTGCGGCGTCTTGATCCGGACGGGCGTCACGACGGTCGCCTTCGCAACGATCGAGCCGTCGCCGAGCGGGTCGGCATACCAGATGTACGCGGAGTCGCCCTCCCGGACGTAGTCCCGGTGTTGGCGCACGGGCCAACTCAGGGGCTGTCGTTGGATAAAGTGTCCGGCGAGCAGCTCTTCCACGGATGCCTCGTGCGGATCCGCGCGAAAAATCCAATTGTTCATGATCTACCGGATTTGACGACAAAAACCGGCTTTAGGCTCGAGGCCGGGTCGTTCGGCGCTCGATGCGCTTGACGTAATCTGTTCCCTGGAGGAGGCGCTTAACGAAGATGCCCGGCGTGTGAACGCAGTCGGGATCGAGCTCTCCGACCGGGACCAGCTCCTCGACCTCGGCGACGCAGACCTTCGCGGCGGTCGCCATCATCGGGTTGAAGTTGCGGGCCGTGCGGCGAAAGACCAGGTTGCCGGAGGCGTCGCCCTTCCATGCCTTGACGATGGCGAGGTCGGCACGCAAGGCGGTCTCCATCACGTAAGGGTCCCCGTCGAACTCGCGAGTTTCCTTGCCTTCGGCGACCAGGGTGCCGTAGCCGGTTTTGGTGTAGAAGGCGGGAATCCCGGCGCCGCCGGCGCGAATCCGCTCGGCGAGGGTTCCTTGAGGGTTGAACTCCAGTTCGAGCTCGCCGGAAAGGAACTGGCGCTCGAACTCGGCGTTCTCGCCCACGTAGCTGCTGACCATCTTTCGGATCTGGCGGGTTTGCAGGAGCAGGCCCAGGCCGAAGTCGTCGACGCCGCAGTTGTTGCTGATCACGGTCAGGCCTTTCACCCCGGAATCGCGGAGCGCGAGAATGAGGTGCTCGGGGATGCCGCACAACCCGAATCCGCCGGACATGACGGTCATCCCGTCGAACAAGAGCCCTTCGAGGGCGGCGGCGGCAGTGGGATAGACCTTGTTCATCTTCGTTGATGCCTCGTGGCGACCATTCTACAAGAAAGCGGGCGCCCCGGCTAATTTGAGCGCCCGTCCGAATATGGCAATGCAGTCTCTCCTTTCGATTGGAAGCCATTTCAGGGACCCGGCGGTGTCGGGCGATGTTCGTCCGAAGCAGGTTCCCATCCATGAATCCGGTATTTCTAACAGGTTTGCTACCAGGCCGTCTCGCGATCCGGCTTGAGGATCGCGTCCCGGCCGCCGAGAATCAGGACGGTCGTCATGCCTGCGAGGAATCCCCCGGCGTGCGCCCAGTTCGCCACCCCCTCCCGAGGAACGAGGATCTGCCAGAGGAACCAAAGGCCGAGGAGCACCCACGCGCTGACGACCGGCTTCCAGAACGGCAGCCATGGCACGATCATCTCGATCTTGTTGGAGGGAAAGAGGAGGAAGTAGGCGCCCAGCACCCCGCCGATGGCCCCCGACGCGCCGAGCGTCGGGACCACGGAGGCGGGATCGACATAGATCTGGGCGGCGGCGGCCATCACGCCCCAGAAGAGGTAGTAGAGGGCGTACCTCCAGGAACCGAGCGCTTCCTCGACCGCCGAGCCGAAGACCACGAGAAAGATCAGGTTTCCGATCAGGTGGAGCAAATCTCCGTGGAGAAACATGGAGGTGAAGACGGTGACGATCGGAAAGTAGTCGGTCCGTTCGAAGACGGCGCTGACCACCTCGCGCGGACGCATCGCCAGATCCGCGAACGTGACGCTGGATCCGAAAACCGTTCCCTGCCGATCCCAAACATAGATCAGGACATTCAGGGCGACGAGGGTCCAGTTGACGAACGGGGCCGCCGTCCTGATCTGGTTGTCGCGCAGAGGGATCATCTCGTATCCAGGCCTTCAATCCCGAGGATACTGCTCTGCGGTCATCTTTCACCGGGAAGCACGATTCCCTGCATGATCACCTTCTGGGCGAAGTGGAACACGACGAGGGTGGGGACGGCGGCGAGGGTGAGCGCCGCCATCATCACCGCCCGCGGGGCGACGTTCTGCAACTGGTAGATGAACACCATCAGCGTCCACATCCGCTGGTCCTGGGCGATCAGGAACGCGTAGAGGAACGCCCCGTAGGCTCCCATGAAGGC
>DASWVS010000252.1:0-5133 GCA_036401135.1 Fimbriimonas sp. | reverse complement strand
CTCGCAGGTTCGCGCAGACGTGCTCGACGCATGGTTCCCTCCAGCCCCAAGGGTCCTGAGCGTCCTCAGTCGACATCTTGCCACGATATGCAACACGAGCCCCGAAGTGGAGCCGGTTTCCCTCCGGCGCGCGATCGCGAGTTGGCGCGGCCTGCCCGAGGACTCCGTCCTGGTCGGGCCGGGGGCGTCGTCGCTCATCCACTCCTGCCTGCCTAAGTTCGTTGCCGACTGCCGCCATGCGGCGGTCCTCGACCCGACCTATAGCGAGTACCCGTACCTGCTCGAAGAGAGGCTGGGAATGAGGCTGTGCCGGATTCCCGAGCAACTGCCGGACACCGAGGACCTCTCGGGTGCGGACGCCCTCGTCGTGGTCAACCCGAACAACCCCACCGGCCGTGTGATCGATGCTCAGGCCATCGTCGCCGGCTTGAGCAGCCGGCAGAGGCTTTGGGTGGACGAGACGTATCTGGAATACACCTCCGCGCCGAGCGTAGAGCAGGTCGCCGCCGCGCAGCGGAACGTCGTGGTCTGCAAGTCCCTGTCGAAAACGCTCGCGCTCTCGGGACTTCGGATCGGCTACCTGGTGGGCCACCCCGAAACCCTTCGAACGTTGGCACCGGAGCAGCACCCGTGGCCGATCTCCTTGCCCGCGCAGGTTGCCACGATGGCGGCGATCGAGGATCCAACCTACTACCGGAACCGATACGCCGACACAAGATCGGCTCGCAAGGACCTCGCCGAGTCGCTCCGCGCCATTCAGACGGAGATCAACTGCGTCCTCCTTCCCCGCCCGGACGCGACGGAATTTGCCCGGCGCCTGGCTCAAGAGAACATCTTCGTCCGAGACCTCGGTAACGGGATGCTGCGCATCGCCGTTCGCCCCCGGCCGGAAAGTTGGAAAATGATCCAGACGATCCACCGGTTGGATCCGTCCACGATGGACCCTTAAGCCAACCTTGCGCATTGGAGCCCGCGAGCGTCACGAACGGGCACACCGAGCGTCAGAAAGGCGTAATGCTTCACACTACGGAGCATCACCCATTGCCACGGAGGTCACTATTGAGGAAGTTTCTACTCGCAGCCACCGCGTTTGCTGCCGTTTCAGCCTACGGACAGGTCGATAACAGCCGTACCGTCGCCGTCATCAACGGCGTGGAGATCAAGGGCGCCGAATACTACCGGCGGATGGAGTATCTGCCGGGCGTCGGAAGGCGCGCCGGGAACACGATCGCCGAGTTCCCTCCCGGATTCCTGACTCTCGAGCAACTTATCACCGAGAAGCTCGTAGCCCAGCTTGCCAAGGAGAAAGGGGTCGCTCCCAGCGACGTCGAGGTTCAGGCGGAGATGAAGGTTCGGCTCGAGGAGCAGCCGAATCTCCTGGCGGAATGGAAGGCGACCGGTAGAACGGAGCAGGAGCTGATCAACCAGACCCGCTTCGAGCTCGCGCGGTTCAAGCTGCAGACTCAGGGCATCACGATCACGGATCAGCAGGTCGAAGGCTATTACAACGAAAACATCGAAACATACACGCAACCGAAGCAGGTCAAGCTGAGGGTGATCGTGGTCGACAAGGCCGATCAAAGGGCCGTCGTCGACAAGGATCTCGCCGCAGGCAAGGCGTTTGCCGAGGTGGCAAAGGCGAGCAGCGTCGACGTATCGAAGGCCTCGGGGGGCGAGTTCGGCACTTACCCCGTCACGCTCCTGGCGCCCGACCTGCGCAAAGTGATCGACGCCGCCAAAGCCGGCCAGGTGACGACCTGGGTTGGAGGCGAGCAAAACGGGGTGGGTCGCTACGCGCGGTTCCTCGTCGAGGAGGTCACGCCGGCGAAGAAGATGACGCTGGATGCGAGGCTGAAGCGCAGCATCCGCCGCGAAATGATACTCCAGAGGGGCACCATCCGCAACGACGTCGAGAAACAGATGCGCGAGATGAGGGCCAAAGCGAAGATCGACATCAAGCAGCCCGAGTTCGCCTCGATCTACGAGTCCTACGTGAAGGCCTACCTCGAACAAGGAAAGTAGCCGTTGGTCCGCGTTATCGATCTCACCCGGGTCCAACTGACGGAGGAGCTTCTCGCCGAGATGCGCGAGAAGCCCCTCTTCGCGTTGGGGAATCCCGCTCTGTACGAGCGCCTGTTCCGCGATCGTGGGCTCGAGCCGCAACCTGCGGCCCGGGAGCTGCCTGAGGGCTCGGTGCTGGTCGTCTTTCCTTCGGGAACGCATCTCGACGAACTGGTCGCCGTAACCGATCGTCTCCTGGGTCCGGGCGGCTGCCCGTGGGATCAGGCCCAGACCCACGAGAGCCTGAAGTCGTACCTGCTGGAGGAATCCTACGAGGTCCTGGACGCGATCGACACCAAGAATCCGGACCTCCTTGCCGAGGAACTGGGAGACCTCCTTCTGCAGCCGGTGCTGCACGCCCAGATCAGCAAGAAGAACGGCGGCTTCGACATCCAGGAGGTCGCTCGGCGCATCGTCGCGAAGCTCGTCCACCGCCATCCCCATGTATTTGGCGACCTCACGGTGAAAGACGCCGAGGAGGTCCTGCAGAACTGGGATCGAATCAAGAGCGGCGAAAAGGGGAACGCGAGACAGTCGATCCTGGCCGGAGTGCCCAAGGGAATGGCTTCCCTGCTTCGGGCCTACGAGGTCAGCAAAAGGGCGGTCCGCGTCGGTTTCGAATGGCCGGACATCGAGTCGGTCTTCGCCAAGCTCCGGGAGGAGGAGATCGAACTTCGGGAAGCGCTGCTCGAAGGCGACCGGGACAAGATCGAGTCGGAGGTCGGCGACCTCCTCTTCACCTGCGTCAATATCGCCCGGTGGTCGAAGGTCGAACCAGAGGAGGCGCTGAGGAAGATGCTCAACCGCTTCACCGCGAGGTTCATGGAGATGGAACGACTCTCGCCGAAGAACCTGACGGATCTCTCGTTCAAGGAGTGGGACGACCTTTGGGAAGCCGCGAAAGCCTCGACGGCCTCCAGCTAAAAAAAGTGGGCGGATCACTTTGGATCCGCCCTAATTGTGCTGCTCTCCGCGGACAGAAATTCTTTTCCGGTGGGCCTGTCGGTCGGGCCGCATCCGCGATTCCTCGCCGACTCCCACGTTCATCATGATACACGTAATCTTGCGCTGTGCGGAGCAATTAACGAACTTTTTGAACTTTTTTCTCACAGAGGGTTTCCTGCGGCTTTGATCGCTCGGCGCTAGGCCTCCGAAACCCCGCGGGTACCTTGCATCCATGGGCTTTCGATGTGGTGCCTTCTCGCTGATTCTCTGGGCGCTACCCCTCGCCGCGCACGCATGGTCCGGTACCGGCCACAGGGTGATCGTCTCCATCGCCGAACGCGACCTTTCGCCGATTGCGCGGATCGAAACCGCCAGGATCCTCGGAGTCCCACCGAATTCGCTCCTGCGCGGAATGATGGAAGCGTCGACCTGGGCCGATGAGAACCGGTCCGACGAGTCTGCGCCCTGGCACTACATCAACCACCATTTTCGAACCGATGGAAAGAGGACGAAGATGAAGCCCGAGCCGGAAAACGTCGTCGTGGCGATCGAACGGTTCCGCAAGGTGCTGAAGGACCGCGCGAAGCCGGACGCCGAGCGCCGCCCGGCGCTGGTTTACGTGCTTCACTTCGTCGGGGACGCCCACCAGCCTCTTCACGGCGTCGCGAGGGACTCCGACCGGTTCCCGGCGGGGGATCGCGGAGGCAACGACTTCGGCATCCAGCCCCCTGGAGAGTTCGCGTGGATGGAGCGGCCCCCGAAGAACCTGCACGCCTTGTGGGACTCGGGAGCCGGTCTCTTTCCGTCCGAGCAAGGGGGTCTCGGCCCGGTCCTCGAGCGCCGCATCCGCGTCCAGGCCGACACCCTTCGGGCCGCTCTGGCCCGGAGAAGTTTCCGGCGGCTGGCCGATCCCAACCCGATGAACTGGTCGAGGGAGAGCCTGGACGGCGCGAAGAGGGTGGTCTATCGCCTCGAGGAGAACGCAGAGCCTTCCGCCGCCTATCTCGCCGAGGCGCGGCGGCTCGCTGCCCAGAGGGCGACGCTGGCCGGGTACCGCCTGGCGGATCTATTGAACAGGGCGCTCGGCGGCTGAACCGTCCACGCCCCATTCGCGAACGACGTGCTGCTCCTTGCCGAGGCTCTGGAGGATCCGGGCGACGACCGTGTCCGCCAGAGCCTCCAGGCTATCGGGCCTTCCATACCATGCGGGAGATGCGGGCAGGATCGTCGCCCCGGCCTCGGCGAGAGCCGTGAGGTTTCGCAGCATGATCAGGTTGTAGGGCATCTCGCGGGGGACGACGACAAGCCGGCGGCGCTCCTTGAGCGTGACGTCCGCCGATCGGGATAAAAGGTCGTCCGAGATGCCGTTGGCGATCCGTCCGACCGTTCCCATCGAACAGGGAACGATCACCATGCCGTCGTGGCGGAAAGAGCCGCTCGCCGGCGGCGTGAAGTAGTCCCTTTCGTCCAAGAGACGGATCTGAGGAAAGGAATCCCCCAGCCAGGGCTTCGGGTCGAAAGGATCGAGTTTCGGAGACGTGCCGAGTTCCGTTGCGGCGACCTGCAGCGCCTGGCGGCTCAGAATGAGATAGATCTCGCTGTAGTATCGGGCGGCGTGCTGGAGGAACCGCTGGGCGTAGATCGCGCCGCTCGCCCCCGTCACTCCCACCACCAGCCTTCCCGTAGACATCGGATGCATTCTAGTTCATGACGGGACGCAGTGAGCGTTTCTGCGCATCGTTATCACGCGGTAACGATGATGCGCGTCATCGTTAATCATGACTATTAATCACGGGTGGCCCCTAAATATACTTTTTCGTCAAGTATGCGACGCGCAGCCTTTACGCTCATCGAGCTTCTTGTCGTCATCGCCATCATCGCGATCCTCGCCGCCATCCTCTTCCCCGTGTTCGCCCAGGCGAAAGAGGCAGCGAAGAAGACCCAGTGTCTGAGCAACCTGAAGCAGATCGGCACCTCGCTGACGATGTACATCAACGACTACGAGGACACCTATCCGAACCGCCGCTTCGAGCCTTTTGGGACCGTCGCGGGTAAAGACTTCGACCAGAACTCATGGCGGACCGTGATTCAGCCGTATGCGAAGAGCACCAAGATCGTCGAGTGCCC
>DASWVS010000251.1:0-2967 GCA_036401135.1 Fimbriimonas sp. | reverse complement strand
GTACGCTCCCGTGAGGTCGAACCGCCCGTCGATATCGGACCCCTGGCCCGCGATGCGGCCCCCGGAGATCACGAGCCGGATCGTCTCCGTCAGTCGCAGGCCGCCTTGGATCGATAGGCCCGTCCAAGGTCCGCTCAGATGCTCGAACTCCTTCACGGTCCCTTATTTGGACGCCGTTTCGCCATCGGTTTTGAGCAGTTCCTTGATCGACTCGAGCGTGTCTGCGTCCTCCGGTTTCTTGTCGTGCCGCCAACGGGCGATTCGAGGAAACCGGACGGCGACGCCCGACTTGTGCCGGGTGGACAGTTGGATCGCTTCGAAGGCAAGCTCCATCACGAGTTCCGGCTTCACGACCCGCACCGGCCCGAACCGCTCGAGGGTATTGCGACGGACGAACCCGTCTACTTCGCGGATCTCCTCGTCGTTCAAGCCGCTGTACGCTTTGGCAAAGGGGACCAGCTTCCCCTCGTGCCAGACGCCGAACGTGTAGTCGGTGAAGAGGGACGCCCGCTTGCCGTTTCCCGGCTGGGCGTAGATGAGCACCGCGTCCACCGTCATCGGCGACACCTTCCACTTCCACCATAGGCCTTTCTTCCGACCCACCAGGTACGGCGAGTCCAGCCGCTTCAGCATCAGCCCTTCCACGTTCCGTTCGCGGGAGCTTTCACGAATCTGCTCCAGTTCCTCCCAAGAGGATCCGGACACCCGCGGCGACACCATCAGCGAGCCGCTGCCCGTTTCCTCCACGAGGCGCTCCAGAATGGCTCGCCGGGCCTCCAGCGGCCGATCCCGCAGGTCCTGCCCCTCGAACTCGAGCACGTCGAATGCCACGAGAGCGACCGGGACTTCCTGCATCAGCTTCTTCGAGACGGTCTTGCGTCCGATCCGCTTCTGCAGCTCGAGGAACAGCATCGGACGGTCGCCCTGCCAGGCCAGCAGCTCGCCGTCGAGGACCGTGCCATCGGGCAGCAGGTCGCAAACATCCGCGATCTCCGGATACCGCTCCGTCACCAGCTCCTCTCCGCGCGTCCAGACGAAGGATTGGCCGTCCCGTCGGATCACCTGCGCACGGATGCCGTCCCACTTCCACTCGGCGTGCCAGGACTCGATCGGGCCGAGGCTCGCCGGAGATGCCTCGAGCGGGTGGGCGAGACAGAACGGGTAGGGACGGCTGACGTCCGAGTCACCCGTCTCGCTTCCGACGAGCCGCGAGTAGAAGCTGGAATCCGGGGTCCAATCGCCCATCAGCCGATGGGCGACGACGTTCACCGGCACGCCGCTCGCCTGGCTGACCGACCTCACGACCAGATCTTGGGACACCCCCACCCGGAAGGCTCCCAGCAGCAGCTTGTTGAAGACGAGGCACTGCCTGCGATCGAGCCGGTCCCATGCGTCGAGGATCGCTCCTTTCTGAAGTTCCTCCATCAGGCTTGCCAAGGGGAGCAGCCTGTCTTCGACCCATCGGTGAAGCGGGAGATCCTCCTCATGCAGAACGTCCGCCGGCAAGACGAGGGCGATCGTTTCCGCAAGGTCGCCGACCGCGTCCAGAGATTCCTGGAAGAGCCAGTCCGGTATGCCGGCCCGCTCCGTCGCCCACAGGGCGAGCCGGGGCGCAGTGACCAGCCTCTTCGGCCTCCTTCCCACCAGGAAAGCGATCGCCCACGCCGCATCTTCGGGGGGCGCCGATCGGAAGTAGTCGACCATCGCCGCCACCTTCTCGCTGGTCTTATTGGTGGAGTCGATGTCGTTGTAGAGCCTGGCAAACCTCTTCATGGGCCACACCCCTCGATCGCCTTCTCGACGAGAGGCTCCTGCTTGTCAAGCATCCACACCTCCCGATAGAACCGCAGGATCGTTTCGGCCGAGGCCGATCGATGGGGATCGATCGCGATGAGCCATAGCGGCACGTCCGGGAGCCCTTCGCCGAGTGACGGCTGGGTGTACGTCCTCGTGAGGACCCTTGCTCCGAGGCTCTCCCACCACGGCCAGAGTTTGGGCTCGATCTCCATCAGCGTCGGAACCGCCTCACCGTCTTCGCCAAGTACGAGATGGACGAGCTTCCGACCGAGAGCCTGGCGCCGGTAGTCGGCTTCGACGGCAAGGTGGATGATGAACTTGGCATTCGTCTCGGTCAGGTAGCCCCACCGGACGAATCCCGCCAATGTGCCCTGCTCCTCGGCGACGTGGAACCGAAACGCGATGCGGTAGCCGCCATCCGCTTCCGCGGCCAATCGTTCGTCGGGCTCCCTCGTCTCCGGCGGGAACTCCCTGTGGTACAGCTCGAGCAGCGGCTCGAACAGCGGGTCGCTCGACCCCGCGATTTCACGGATGTTCAACGGCGTCCTCCGCAACTTCGGATTCCGTGGCAGCGTCCTGTTCGCCTTCGAACTGGGTCGACAGGGCTGCCGCATCCTGGCCCTTCTCGCGCAGGTACCGGACAAGGGCCTCGGTGTAGCCGTGGGTCGCCCACACCCGCTCTGCCCCCGTCGCCTCGATCGCCTGAAGGAGCGAGGGCCAGTCGACGTGGTCGCTCATCACGAAGCCCCGGTCGATCGCCCTTCTCCGGCGCGTCCCCCGGATCGCCATCCAACCCGAGGCGAAGGCGGTCGAGACGTCGCCGAATCGACGCATCCACGTCGTGCCGTTGGCGCCGGGCGGGGCGACGAGGATCGCCTTGCTCCAGTCGAATCCCTTCTCTGCTTCGGCGACGACCTTGGTGGGGGGCATCACCACCCCTTCCTCCCGATAGACCTGCGTCATGTTATGGACGGCACCGTGCAGGAAGATCGGCCCCACTGAGGGATCCAGCCGGCTGACCACCCGCTGGGCCTTGCCCAGGGCGTACGCCATGATCAGGCTGCACTTGCCGTTCTCCTGGTTGCGCCGCCACCACCGATGGATCTCCTCGACCTCGTCCTCCTCTCTCGGCCACCGGTAGATCGGGAGGCCGAACGTGCATTCGGTGAT
>DASWVS010000250.1:0-6665 GCA_036401135.1 Fimbriimonas sp. | reverse complement strand
GCGATGCCTCTTGATGTTCAGACGATACCCGTTGGACGCAGGTAACAAGGCCGGCCGTTCGCGGTCCGAAACCGGATCGCCGCCGCACGATCCCGACATGCGGTAACGTCCCTCTACTGTCCATGGAGGAGATCACCGCCGAATACGCCGCCAACCAGCTGGCGCCCGCGCAGGCGCTTCGCGTCCGTACCCGCGTCAGCCTCGCCTGCAAAACCGACCTCGGTCGAGTCCGGGAGAACAACGAGGACAAGTTCGAGTACTTCGTCCCCGAGGACGAGGGGACGCTCGCCTCGCGCGGCCAGGTCTTCGTGGTCTGCGACGGCATGGGCGGCCACGCGGCCGGGCAGATCGCCAGCGAACTGACGGCCAAGACCTTCATCGACGTGTACCTGCACCACCCCTCCGAGTCGGAAACGACGGCGATGGAGGCGGCGGTGATGGCGGCGAACCGCTTCGTGCTGGACAACGCGCGTGCTTTTCCCCAGCGCCGGGGCATGGGCACGACGCTGAGCGCACTCATCCTCCTCCAGGACCGGGCGTGGGTCGTGCAGGTCGGCGACTCGCGCGTCTATCGCCTCCGGGACGGCGAACTCGAGATGCTGTCGCACGACCACACCTTCGTCGAGGAATCCGTTCGGATGGGGACGATGTCCCGCGAGGAGGCGGAAGCCCACCCCTACAAGCACGTCCTCACGCGGGCGATCGGCGTCGAGGACGGGTTCCGGCCCGACATCGACCCGTTCGACCTCCGCCAAGGGGATCTCTACCTGCTCTGCTCCGACGGGCTGATCAACCACGTGGGGGACGAGCAGATCACCGACATTCTGCGCTCGAACTGTCCCTCCGAGGCGGCATGGAAGCTGGTGGGGGCCGCGCTCCTGGGGGGCGGCAGCGACAACGCGACCGTGCTGATCGTGCGGGTCGACGAGATGGTTTCGGACGGCCTCGAAGGGTAGTCCCGCCCCGAACGACGGACCGGGCGTCATACTCTGCGTACATGCTCGGGACGCGGGTGGTCGAGGATTTGGGCGCCCTCCAGGGGCCGTGGCGGGAGCTTTTCGCGTCCGCGCCCTCGGCGACGCCCTTCCAGACCTACGAGTGGCAGAGCGTCTGGTGGCGTCACTACCGCGCCGGGAAAAAGCCTTACGTGGTGGCCGTCGAGGAGGGGAACGACCTCGTCGGGCTGATGCCGCTCGCTCGGACGGCGGGGCCTTGGCGGACGCTTCGGCCGATGGGGGCGGGCCCGTCCGATTACCTCCACCCGCTCGCTCGAAAGGGGTACGAGGCGGCCGTCTCCGAGGCGGTTGCCGGGCACCTTCGCGAAGCGGAGGCCTTCGACCTGCTGGACCTGCACCAGGTTCGGGAAACCCAGCCGTTCGCCGCCGTCGCGCCCGGATATCCGATGGAGCAGGCCGGCTGCCTCCTGCTCGACCTTCCCGCGACCTACGACGCGTACCTGGGGATGCTCGGCAAGAGTCTCCGCTACGATGTGCGAAAGCTCGACAAGTCGCTCTTCAAGGAAGGGAAGGCGGCGGTCGAGCCCGTCGGTCCCGGCGAGATCGACCTCGGGATGGACATCCTGTTCGAGCAGCACCGGCTCCGGTGGCGGAAGCGGGGGCTCCCGGGGGCGTTTCTCGGCCGCGCGATCCGGTTCCACAAGGAATGGGCGCAGGGGGCGGCGACCGCCGGCTGGCTCCGCCTTTCGATCCTTCGATTCGAGGGGAACCCGATCGGGGCGATCTACGCGATGGCCGCGCACAATACCTGTTTTTACTACCAGGCGGGATTCGATCCCGCCCATGGATCGATCTCACCCGGTACCCTCTTGGTGGCGACTACGATTCGGCGTGCGATCGAAGACGGGATCCGCCACTTCGACTTCATGCGCGGGGACGAACCGTACAAGAGGCGCTGGAAACCCCAGCACGTCCTGAAGAACCGGCGCTTCGTGTTCGCACGGCCCGGGTTTCGCGGCGAGTTGGGACGGTCCTGGAACCTCGCCGGAAGCAAGGTCGAGAACCGAATCAGGCAGCGGTTGGAAGGAAAAGGACTCCTATGAGGGATCGAGCGGCGAGCACCGAGTTCATACACGGAGCGAACCCCTGCGTCCCCGGAATCCCCGGAATCCCCGGAGGTGCCGATGGCGGCTGAAGTCGCGATCGTGATCCCCGCCTACAACGAGGCGGGACGCATCTCGAACGTCCTGCGCGCCGCCGTCGACGCGAAGCTGGCGGCCGAGGTCATCGTGGTCTGCGACGGCTGCGAGGACAACACCGCCGAGGTGGCGCGCCGGTTTCCCGGGGTTCGGGTGAAGGAGCTTCTGGCGAACCAGGGAAAGGGGGCGGCGATGGCGGCGGGCGTCGCCGCCACCCAATCCAGGATCATCGCCTTCGTGGACGCGGACCTGCTCGGGCTCCATGCCGACCACATCGACGGGATCATCAAGCCCCTGCTGGAAAACCGCGCCGACATGTGCGTGGGGGTGTTCCGGGGCGGGAAGTACTGGAGCGACACGGCGCAGAAGATCTCGCCCTACCTGAGCGGCCAGAGGGCGATCCGGCGCGAGCTGTTCGAGGCGGTGCCGTTCGCCAGCGAACTCCGCCTCGGGATCGAGGTGGCGCTGAACACGACCGCGCGGCGGCGGAAGGCACGGATCCTGCGCGTCGTCCTGCGGGGCGTCAGCAACTGCCACAAGGAGCAGAAACTGGGCCTCGTGAAGGGCACCGCCGCGCGCGCCAAGATGTACGTGGAGATCGGCCAGGCGATGGTCAAGACCCGAAAGCGGCGAAAGAAGCGGCGTGTGCCATGGCTGTAGAGGATGTGGATCGTCGGTGGACAACGGTGGGCATTTCGCCGCGGGTGGGATAACCGCCCTGCGAACGAGGAAGACCACCGGTTTTCCCACAACGTTATCCACGGCACGAGATCGCCCGTTTCAGTCGCTTTTAGGTTCAAAATGAGGTAGACAAAGGGGCCAGAAGCGGGGTCGAAGTGAGGTTATCCACTAAAACGAAGCCCATAAATATAAAAACAAAGATCATTTCATAACCTATCCCCTAAAGAGAAGAGTCGGGGATAACCCCGGATTCCCCCCTCGATGAACGAAACCCCTGCCACCAACCGCGTCGCCAGGGTGTGGCTCGAAGGGTTCCGCAACTACGGCGCCCTGGACCTGGAGATCTCGCCCGCGTTCAACGTCATGACGGGGCGGAACGCCCAGGGCAAGACGAACTTCCTCGAAGCGCTGTACCTCCTGTCGACGACGCGCCTTCTGCGAGGCCAGCGGGACGCGGAAGCGATCCAGGAGGGGCGGCAGTTCGCAAGGGTCGAGGCGGAGCTGTCCGGCTCGGGAACGCGGGTGGCGGTCACCCTCCAGCGCGGAGCCCGGAAGAAGGCCTATCTCAACGGCCTGGGGCTGCCGAGGGCGTCGGACCTCCTCGGTCGCATCCCATGCGTGGCGATCGGCGCGGAGGATATGGAGATCGTGCGGGGGGAGCCCTCGGACCGGCGGCTCTTCCTGGACCTCGAGCTCTCGAGCCTCTTTCCTTCCTACCTCCGCCACCTGACGCTCTATAAGAGGGCGCTCGAGCAGCGCAACGCGCTTCTGAGGTCCTCCCAGGAGTTCCATCAGCCTGCGGAGCTCTTCGAGCCCTGGGAAGCCCAGCTCGCCCACCACGGCGCCGCCCTCCGGGAAGCCCGCCACCGCTACGTCCGTCGGATCGTTCCCGAAGCGGCCGCGCTCCACTCGAGGCTCGGGCAGGGCGAGGAGATCAGCCTCACCTACCTTCCGAAGGATCCCTCGGACGACGAAGCTTCGTTGGGCGAGGCGCTCGGCCGAGCCAGAGGGCTGGACTCGGTCAGAGGCGGAACGAGCGTGGGGCCCCATCGCGACGACCTGACGATCGAGGTCGGGGGGCGCGAGGCGCGCCTCTTCGGTTCGCAAGGCCAGCAGCGCACGTCCGTGATCTCCCTCAAGCTGGCGACGCTGTCGATCGCGGCGGAGGAGCTCGGGTCGCCCCCGCTCCTGCTGCTGGACGACATCCTGAGCGACCTGGACGAGCTCCGGCGAGCGCTCCTGATCGAGATCGTGCTGGCGAAGGCGGGACAGGCGATCCTCACCTGCACGGAGGCCGCCGCCGCCGGAGAGCGGATCCTGCAGCAGGCCCAGGTGTTCGAAGTGGTCGATGGAAAGATCCGCCGTTAGCCGAAAGATGTACGCCCGGCGGGTGAACATCGACCCCTTCCTCGCGTAATAGACTGCATATCATGTTGCCCGTCCTCGCCGCCCTTCTCGTCGCCCAGCCGGCCTACGCGAAAGCCCAGCTCGTCGCGGAGGTCTCGACGGTCCAGCCGGGAGTCCCGTTCCTCGCCGCCGTCGTGATCGACACCGAGCCGGAGTGGCACGTGTACTGGAAGAACCCGGGCGATTCGGGTATGCCGACGTCGATCGAGTGGAAGCTGCCGGCAGGCTGGAAGGCGGACCCGCTCGAGTTCCCGACTCCGAAGAGCTTCGTCTCGGGCGGCATCGTCGGCTACGGGTACGAGGGAGAGGCGATGTTCCTTGCCCGCATCACCCCTCCCAAGGACGCCAAGACGGCACCGTTGAAGGCCGACGTCCGGTGGCTGGTCTGCAAGGAGGCCTGCCTTCCCGGTTCCGCCAACGTCGCCGTCAGCCTACCGGTCGGCCCCGCCAAGGCCAGCGCGACCTGGGCGTCGCGCCTGAAGGAGGCCGAATCCAAGGTGCCGAGAGCGGCCAAGGACTGGTCGTTCAAGGCGGCGGAAACGAAGGACGGGTACGAACTCACCGCCCTCGTCCCCGCGGGCGTTGTCGTGAAGGGAGAGCCCGAGTTCCTGCCGTTCGACTCGACCGTCGCCGCCCACGACGCCCCCCAGAAAGTGAATCTCGGCGAGGGGAAAATCACCCTCGCCTTCCGAAAGAGCCCTTACGCCACCGCCAAGCCGAAGACCCTCAAGGGGCTCCTCGTGGCTCCTCTCGGCAAACGGTGGCCCAACGGCCTCGACGCGATCGTGGTCGAGGCGCCTATTGCTTCCGGAGGTTAATCGCATGTCCAGTCTGATGCTCATGACAGCCGCCGTCGTGGCGCTGTCCGCCCCGCCCGAAGCGGCCAAGCTCGGCGAGAAGGTTCCCGCCTTCACCGTCGCCGGCGCCGACGGCAAAACCTACTCCCCCTCCGCCCTGGAAGGGAAATTCGTCGTTCTCGAGTGGACCAACAAGGACTGCCCCTACGTCGCCCGCCATTACCGGGAGGGGACCATGCAGGCCACGCAGGCGAAAGCCAAGGAGATGGGCGCCGTCTGGCTCGCCGTCAGCACGTCCTCCGAGGGCAAGCAGGGTTACCTTCCCGCGGAAGGGCACCACGAGCACCTCAAGGCGGTCAAGTCGAGCGCCCTGACGGTCCTGTTGGATCCGGATGGGAAGCTGGGGAGGATCTTCGACGCGAAGACGACGCCCCAGATCGCCATCATCGACCCGGCTGGGAAGCTCATCTACAACGGCGCGATCGACGACCAGCCGGAACCGAGGCCGGGTGCGGCCGCCCGGAACCATGTGCTCGAGGCGCTCAAGGAGGCGATGGCCGGCAAGGCAGTCACCGTCGCCACCAGCAAGCCCTACGGGTGCGGCGTCAAGTATCCCGACTGACGCTTCTCCGAGGCCCCTTCGCTTTGAAGAAGGGGCCTTTTCGCGTCCCGGTTTTGCATCGTCCATAACGCGGCAGCGGCGCGACCGTCGTATCCTGCGGGAAAGGAACGATGCTCGAACTCCTACCGATTCTCGCCGCCTGCGTCGTCGCCGATCGACCGATCCCGCCCCCGATCCTTCGGCTGGGGCCGGACGGCCTTGTGGGGGCTCCGTCCGCGAGGCTGCGTCCCGGGACGCACGCCGTGTCGGTGCCGCTTGGGGTCGGGTTCGCCTTCACCGGCAGCCATCCCGGCATCGAGATAGCGGACGATCCCCGGCTCGCCCTCACCAAGTCGATGACCATCGCGGCCTGGCTTTACTTGGACGCATACACGAACGAGCACAACTCGGCTCCCGGCAGCCAAGTGCTGTTTCGGGGCGACGACCGTTATGGCTTGGATCCGTATGGCCTGACCGTCCTCGCCGACGGGACCGTCGCCTTCGCGGTAGCGGACGGCACCGGCAAGGGGGTGGGCCTCAACGTGCCGATCTCGCTAAGGTCTTGGACGCATGTGGTTGGCTCGCTCGACGACGCTACGGGGCAGATGAAGCTCTGGTTGAACGGCCTTCTCGCCGCCCAGACGGTCACCTACATCCGGCCGTTTGGCGAGTTGGACAAGGGTTCTCGGCCGGGTCTGGGGATCGGCAACGTGCAGGCGGCTTCGGGCGGCGCGCACAACCAGCCTTTTCACGGCATTCTGGCTGACCTCCGGCTCTACGACCAAGCGCTCAATGCGGCCGAGGCGGGCTGGAAGTCGGCCGAGGATTCGGACCGATAGGTTAAGACGCCTTTCGTCGAAGGAAGACACGCGCCGCCCAGCTCTCGACCGAACGAGACCATCGGTGGGACTTGCCACGCCAGCGGTCGAGGACGGCGATCGGCCAAAGAGGCGTTTCGATCTGCGCGTCGGTGTAGGCCACCTTCGCACCCTCCAGCGGCAGGCGCTCCGGCCGACCGTGGGTT
>DASWVS010000249.1:0-1746 GCA_036401135.1 Fimbriimonas sp. | reverse complement strand
GCAGAGCTGCCGCAAAGCGACGCACAGCTATCGCAGAGCCCACGCGGAGTAATCTCCATCTCATGGAGATGCGCCAACTCGGCAACAGCGACCTGATGATCGCCCCGATCGGGGTGGGAGCCTGGGCGATGGGCGGTGGCGGCTGGGCCTTCTCCTGGGGGCCGCAGAACGACGAGGCGTCGATCGCCGCGATCCATCGGGCCTTGGATTCGGGCCTGAATTGGATCGACACCGCGGCCGTCTACGGCCTTGGGCATTCGGAGGAGGTCGTGGGCCGGGCGCTCCGCGAGCGCCAGGACCGGCCGTACGTCTTCACCAAGTGCGAGAGGGTGTGGGATGAGAAGGGGGTTCCGGGCCGATGTCTCCAACGCGACTCGATCCGTCGCGAGTGCGAGGACAGCCTGCGGCGCCTGGGCGTCGACGTCATCGACCTGTACCAGATCCACTGGCCCCAGCCGGACGAGGACATCGAGGAGGGTTGGACCGCCCTGCAGGAGCTGAAGGCCGAGGGGAAAATCCGGTGGGCCGGCGTCTGCAACTTCAGCGTGACTCAGCTTCGGCGGGCGCAGCAGATCGCGCCGGTAACGTCGCTGCAGCCTCCCTACCACATGCTCCGGCGCGAGATCGAGGCCGAGCTTCTGCCTTACGCGCAGTCCCAGGGCATCGGCGTCATCGTCTACTCGCCGATGGCGAGCGGCCTCCTCAGCGGCGGCATGACGCGCGAGAAAGCGGCGTCGATGGCGTCGGACGATTGGCGCCGGGGAAGCGAGGATTTCACCGAGCCGATACTGAGCCGCAACCTCGAACTCGTGGACAGGCTTCGAGAGGTCGGGGATCGCCACGGGCGGACGCCGGGCGAAGTCGCGATCGCCTGGACCCTCCGCCTCCCCAGCGTCACCGGCGCGATCGTCGGAGTGCGAAGCCCCGAACAAGTGGAGGGCGTGATCGGAGCAGTGGATTTCCGGCTGAGCGGGGAAGAGGTCTCCGAGGTTGAAGAAGCCCTGAAGCGCCGACTCGCCCGGTAGCCGCAGGCCTTCAGCCTGAAAAAAAGGACTTGATTGTAAAACGGCGGTTGACAAAGCCCCATCTCGAAACCCTTCGATCTGAGGGTGCTGCCAATGACGGTCCCGCCATCGGCATTCGGCATTCGGCAATTGCCCTACATGACTTCGAGGATGAGCGGCGGCTCGGGGACGGGGTCGCGGCTGATCTCGATGCCGGACTGGATCGAGCGGGCTCCCGCCTCGGCTTCCGCGGTCGTTCGGCCATAGACCCGGCAGAGAACGTCGTTCGGCTCGACCCGCTGCCCGACGCACACTTCGACGTTTGCACCGACGCCAAGATCGATCTCGTCGTCCTTCCTTTTGCGCCCGCCGCCCAGGTCGAGGACGGTCTGGCCGACGATCCCCGCATCGACCCGGCGGACCCATCCGGGGCCGTCATGGTTCCGAACCTCCGCCAAAGGCCGGTCGAAGTAGTTCGGGACGGAATGGGGGTCGAACGGCACCCGCTGGGCGCTGAACCAATCCTGGTATTTCCGATAGGCTTGGCCGGTGTCCAACGCGTCGGTGGCCATGGAACGTCCCTCGTCCCGGCTGTTCGCCACGCCTGCGGCTTCCAGGGTGATCCCGGCGAGTTCGACGCATAGTCGTTTGAAGCGCTGAAGGGGCTGGCTTTGCTCGAGTTCCCGCTTCACCTCGTTGGGGTAGAGGTGGGAAGAGAGAACCGTGATCGCCTCCGCCAGTT
>DASWVS010000248.1:0-8013 GCA_036401135.1 Fimbriimonas sp. | reverse complement strand
CCGTTCGGGCTGCCGCAGCCTCCGGGACGGCCCCCGATCCCGGCGCCGAACCTCTACATCTTCGCGGCGGTGGTGCTTGCGGTCACGGCGGGCTGCATGCTCTTCTCCTGGAGCCGAGTCCGAGCGGTCGAGGTGGTCGGTTGATCCGTCTCGAGCAGGCGAGCAAGTGGTACGGCCAGGTGATCGGGGTCAACGACGTCACCTGCCAGATCGGTCCCGGCGTGACCGCCCTCCTGGGCATGAACGGCGCGGGAAAAAGCACCCTGATGCGCCTGGTGACGGGACAGATGTTTCCGACGACGGGATCGGTGACCGTCTTCGGGATGGACCCGTTCGCAAACCCGCAGGTGTTCCGCCGCTTGGGCTACTGCCCCGAGATCGACAACTTCTACGAGCACCAGAGCGGGCGCAAGTTCGTGTACACGATGGCGAGGTTCTCGGGGTTCGGCCATCGGCAGGCGCAGACGCGGGCGGAGGAGGTCCTGCAGCAAGTCGGGATGCTGGAGCGGTCCGACCGCAAGATCGCCGGCTACAGCAAAGGGATGCGCCAGAGGATCAAGCTCGCGCAGGCGATGATCGAGGACCCGGAGGTGATCCTCCTCGACGAGCCCTTGAACGGCCTCGACCCCGTCGGGCGCCGCGAGTTCATGGACCTTCTCGCCGCGCTCGCTGCCAAGGGCAAGTGCATCCTGGTCTCGTCGCACATCCTCTTTGAAGTCGAGCAGATGACCCGGTCGATCCTGCTCCTGCACCGGGGGCGCCTGCTCGCGACCGGCGATCTGAAGGTGATCCGGCAGCTTCTAGACAAGTATCCCCACCGGGTGCGCATCGACACCTCCGACCCCCGCGAAGTGGCGGCGAGGCTCGTGTCGCTCCCGTACGTGATCAGCGTCCAGTTCGAACCTCGCGGCACGGGCATCGAGATCCAGACTCGTGAGCCCAACCAGTTCTACGACTATCTGTCGACGCTGGTCCTGGAAGAGGGCCTGCCGATCGAGGGCTACGCGAGCCCCGACAACAACCTCGAATCGATCTTCAAGTACCTGGTGCTGACATGATGGCCGCGTTCATCTTCCGACAGGCTCTCTCGGATTTCGTCCGGTTCCGGCGCGTCGTGGTGTGGGCGCTAGTCGCCCTGGCGCTGGGAGGCATCGCCCAGATCTTCATCCTCGTCACGGAGGGCGGCCCGTCGAGGCAGGACCTCTACTCGCTGATGTCGAGCATCATCACCTTCCGGCTGGTCGCACTCGCAGCGGCGATCTTCAGCATGGCGGTCGTCGCCCAGGAGATCGAGCAGAAAACGATCGTCTACCTGCTCACCCGGCCAATCCCGAGATGGATGCTGCTGACGATGCGTACGCTTGCCGCGACCACGGTGGTGATCCTCGTCGCCTGGGCGTGCGCGCTCTCCACCTCCGTCGGCATCTTTGGCTCGCAGCCCAACCCCCAGCTGCCCCGCGACCTCGTGGCATTGGCGATGGGCGCCGCCGCCTACACGTCCCTGTTCGTCGTCGTAAGCCTGTTCATCAACCGGGCGATGATCGTCTGCTTGCTGTTCGCGTTCGGCTGGGAGACGCTGATCCCGAACATGAGCGGACAGCTCTACATGCTGTCGATCAACAGCTATCTCAACGCCCTCTCCGAGCGACCCGCCATCAAAGGCACGGACGATCTGTTCCAGGCTCTGGGCGGGCTTCTCGGAACCAACACCCTGACGACCGACACCGCCTGGGCGGTGCTGATTGCGATTATCGCCGCCTGTCTGGGGCTGGGGGCGCTCTGGTTCACACGGAACGAATACATTCCGAGGGAAGATGCGGAGTAGCTATGGAGCCTGAGACCGCACGCGCCTTCACGCTGATCGAGCTCCTCGTGGTGATCGCGATCGTCGCCGTTCTCGCTGCGATCCTCTTCCCGGTCTTCGCCCAGGCGAAAGCGGCGGCGAAGAAGGCGGCCTGCCTTTCGCAGCAGCGCCAGGTAGGCATCGCGCTGCAGCAGTACATCGCGGACCACGACGATTACCTGTTCTTTTTCGGGCACGACCTCGACCCGTCGCGCACCCGGCCCGCGTCGCCCTACGGCGCGACCCGCGAAAACCGCTGGTGGAACCAGATCCAACCGTATGTGAAGAGCCTGGCGATCCTCGCCTCGCCCAGCGACGGCGGTCGGCGGCCCCACCCTCTGGAGGACGGGCAGTCCGGGCGCCCGCTCGTGCCTCGATCCTACGTGGCGAACCGCGTGGCGGAAGGCCTCGGCTATTCGCAGGTCGACGCGCCCGCAGAGGTCGTGGTCGTGACGGTCAAGAACGGCATCTACGACGACTCGTGGTTCGAGCCTCCGAAGAACCTGTACGACAAGGCGCCGGGACAGCCTCCCGTGCTCGCCCTCGACCTGCAAGGCGGCGGCGTGAACATGACGTTCTTCGACGGGCACGCCAAATGGATGGGTAAAGCCAAGGTGCTAGACGATCCGTGCGGCGAGCCTTGGAGCGGAGTGGAGCTGATGCGGCTCTACCCGCTGCCGCCGACTGCGGGGCGACCCGACCGCACGGCGTGGCACCCGAACTGCCCTTCGTAGCTCCGGAGCCTCGGTATCCTCGAAACATGCAGAACGCTCTCGACGACGCATACCGGCTCCTCGACGAGTTCCGACGCGATCCGAAGGTCCTCAAGGCGATGCGGCAGACCGTGCGCCTGCTCGTCGACGCGTTTCGAGCGGGGGGCAAGGCGTTGTCCTGCGGGAATGGCGGGAGCATGTCGGACGCCATGCACTTCGCCGAGGAGTTTAGCGGCCGTTTCCGGAACGACCGGCCGCCGCTGCCTGCGATCGCCCTCAGCGATCCCGCCCATATGAGCTGCGTCGCCAACGACTACGGGTTCGACTTCGTCTTCTCGCGCCAGGTGGAGGCGCTGGGGAAGTCGGGGGACGTCCTGGTGGTTCTGAGCACCAGCGGCAACTCGCCGAACGTCATCCTCGCCGCGGAAAAAGCCCGCGAGAAGAAGGTGTCGGTCGTGGGGTGCCTCGGCAGGGGCGGGGGCAGGTTGGGGCCGCTCTGCGACGTCGTCCTCCATGCCCCGGGACAGGGGAGCGACCGGATCCAGGAGCTTCACATGCTGGCCCTCCACGCGATCATCGAGGCGGTCGAGAACGAAATGGGCTTCTAGGAGCTTCATGGGCAAGCATCGACCGAGTCGAGACCTGGACAGCCAGATGATGGCGGGGTGCTCGGTCTTCGTCCTCGTTGCCTTCCTCGGCTTCTTCCTGTCCGTCTGGCCGTTCTTTGTGTGGGGCTCCCTTTGGAAGACCGACGTCCTGCTCCAGGCGAGCCTTGTCGGATTCCTGCCTTTCGGAGCGCTCGGGGCGGCGGCGGCGCGCAAGGCGGGCGTGCCCGGGGCGGGAGCCCTCGTGGCCTCCTCGCTCGCGGTCGCGACCTTCCTCTTCCTCCGTCTCGAGCAGGTGCGTCTGTCGGGCCTCGCCCAGCAAACTCCCGAGATCGAGTACGAAGCCTCGCTCGGGATCTGGCTGCCGATCGGCTGGATCCTGGCGGCCTGCCTGATCGCCGCGTTGGGCACCAAGGCCGAGAAGCCTCCTGCGCCTTGACCGCCCTATACTGGAACCGTGGCCGTTACCGAACTCCGCGTCGAGGGGTACCGATCGATCCGAGAACTCACCCTGCCCCTCAAACGGGTGAACGTCATCGTCGGGCCGAACGGATGCGGCAAGAGCAACCTTTACCAGTCGGTGGCGCTCCTCCGCGCGGCGGCGGAAGGCCGCCTCTCCCGTACCCTCGCCGCCGAAGGAGGGATGCAGTCGGTCCTTTGGGCGGGAAGCCGCAAGGAGGGACCGGTGCGGATGCGGATCGGGGTTACGCTCGACGACTTCGAGTACGACCTGGAGCTTGGGCTGCCCCAACTCGCCATGTCGATGTTCACCCTCGACCCCCATGTCAAGCAGGAGTCGATCCTGGAGCGGAAAGGCATGAAAAAGACGCCGCACCTCGACCGTGGCAAGTCTGCGTGTGCGATGCGAAACTCGGCTGGGGAGAAGGAGCAGTACCTGCTGGCGCTCCACCACTCGGAAGCGGCGATCAGCCAGATCGTCGACCCGTTCCGATATCCGGTCCAGGATGATGTTCGTCGTCGGCTGCTGAAATGGCGCTTCTACCACGGTTTCCGAACCGACGTCGAATCGCCCCTGCGCCGGCCTCAGGTCGGGGTGCGGACCCACGTGCTTTCTCCCGACGGGTCGGATCTTGCCGCCGCCCTCCAGACGATCGTCGAGAACGGCGACGATCGATCGCTGAGAAGCTCCTTCGAGGACGCCTTCCCCGGGTCGAGCCTGGGGATCGAGTCGTCCCCGGGAGGGATGGCGGTGTCCATGACCGCCGCAGGGATCCAACGGCCGCTGGCGGCGCATGAACTCTCCGACGGTACCTTGCGCTATCTGTGCCTCTTGGCCGCTCTCCTCAGCCCGAACCCCGCGCCGCTCCTCGCGTTGAACGAGCCCGAGACTTCGCTGCACGAGAACCTGCTGCCGCCCCTCGCCCGACTGATCGCCAAGGCCTCCGAATCCTCGCAGATCTGGCTCACGACGCACTCGCAGATCCTCGCCGACGCCCTGTGCGAAGTCTCGGGGGTCAAGCCGATCGCGCTCGAGAAGACAGGCGGCGAGACGATGCGGGCCGGGCGCCCCTCCGGCGCGGCCTTCTCCGCCGAGTGGGACCTTTAACCGCTGCTCAGCGCGAGGCGAGGAAGTCGGCCATTCGGGTTCTGCCGTTGTCGCGCGCCACCTCGTAGGGCGTCTTGCCGAGGGCGTCCTTCAGGGCCGGATCGGCCCCCGCCTCGAGCAGCAGCTCGGCGCACTGGATGCACTCGTTCGGCTGGCACGCCGCCATATGGAGCGGCGTGTACCCGGCGAAGTCGTTCCGCATGAGGTTCCTCGCATTCGGGTCGGCCCCTTTTTCGAGGAGGAGGCGCAGGGACCCGGGGGCGTGTTCCGCCGCCCAGTGCGCGGGCTTGCCGCCGTAGAGCCCGATCTCGTCGGCCTCGATGTCCGCACCTTGGTCCAGCAGAAGCCGAACGATCTCGACGTGGTCGTTGTGGGCCGGCCAGTGGAGCACCGTTTCGCCGATGCAGCCCCGCCGCATGATCGCCCAAGGGTCCTTCTCCAGATGTCGTCGAACCTGGTCGAGCATGCCTTCGCGGGTGGCAAGGACGATGTCGATCCCAATCCCGTAGGTCGGGGGCAGCCCCTCGTCTGTTTTCGCGCTCGCATCGAGGAGGTAGTCGGTCATTTCCGGGGACTTGGCATAGAAGACCGGGGGGTAGTCGGCGGGATTAGCGGCGTAGATCACCGCCCCTGCTTCTACCAACGCTTTGGCGACCGTAAGCCGATCCCTCTTGGATGCGACGTGCAGCGGCGATTCCCACCCCCCATAGTCCGTCCTCCGCCAGGCACCGGCGAGATCCGGATGGTCCTTCAGCAGCCTAACGGCTGCCGCCTCGTCTCCTGATTCAATGGACGTGTAAAGAGATGCGTCGAGTGCGGCCACACGGAATCGTACGCCACGTTAGCCGCAGTTTCACACCGGCTTTGTCACTAAGAACCCTTCAGGACCCACTCTCTGAGAGATGGGGCATGGTGAGGGGGCGCATCGAGGCAACTACCGTGGAAAACCTATGAGCACCTGGGCTTGCTTGGCGGAGCAGTTCGGGAGCGACGTGAAAAATCGCACTACAATGATGGTGATGGCGTTGTTTCTTGCCTGGATCGTGTTAGGCGGCCTCGCATACGGTCTCATACGCTTCTTCTTCCGCAAGAGAGCAAACAATGAGCCGTTTCAGAGTTACACCGACTGGCTATAGGATGAGCGGACAGAACCCGGCAATCTGCATAGAGCTTGAGAATAGATTGATCGATTTCCTGAACATGAGCGCTCCGAATTTCGCCCAACACTGATAGAGGTTTTGATGGTCGGGTGGTGAGACTTGGACCAATAAATCCGAGTCCTTGGTATATCGAGGTTCGCCGTGGAAACCGACGGCAATACCCCCGACGATCAGGTACCTAATGCCCGCGGCGTCGAACGCCGCCAACAGTTCGATCCAGTCGCTTAGCCCCGGTGCCAGGATGCATCACCTCATGGTAGAGCTCACGTAACTCGAAGATAGCGCGGACCCGCTCTTCGGGAGTCGCCGACGCCCAGAACGCGCGATCGAACGAGCCGTCGTCCTCTGTCAACCGCCCCTTCGCGCCTACCATCCGCTGGCTCCGGTCCACGTTTCCATTATGGAGCACCTGGAAATGCGAGCAAGGCATCTTGCTCTCGCAAGATGCCTTGTCGTCTTTGTGCTGGCGGCGTTACCGTCGAGGTCGGAAGCGGGCGTTGACGTTGTCGTCGTCGTCGCCGCCGTCCTTCTTCGGGAAGGCGTCGGGGATCTGAGGAGCCTGCGGCTCCGGGCGTGAGGCGTCAGGCGTGGAGCGTGAGGGCTCTTCGTTCCTGGGTCCCCGGTCGCCTCGGTCTCCCCGATCGCCGCGATCGCCGCGGTCGTTGCGGGGGCCACGGTCGCGGTCCCTGCCACCTCGGTCTCCGCCTCGATCCCCGCGGTCGCCACGATCCCGGTCGCGCCCGCCTCGATCACGATCTCGTCCGCCGTCGCGGCCACCGCGTCCGCCTCGGTCGCCGCCGCCCTGTCCGGGAGGCGGGGGCGTCGCGCCTTCGTTGTCCTCGAGGCCGGCCAGCGACTGCTTGACGCCGAGGGCGGTGAAGTTCACCCGGCCCATGCCGTCGATCTCGTGGACGCGGACGCTCAGTTCGTCGCCGATGTTGACCGCGTCCTCGATCCGCCGGATCTCCTTGGTGGTGATGTGCTCTTTCGGAACCATCCCCTCGCGGCCCGGGATGTATTCCACCATCGCTCCGCGGCCCATGATGCGGGTGATCTTGCCCGTGAACTCCTGGCCCACGCCGACCTCGTCGGTGAGGGCTCGGATCATGGCGATCGCCTCCTCCACCTGCTTGCCGCTCGTTCCGCCGATCATCACGCGGCCGTCCTGTTGGATGTCCACGGACGCGCCGGTGCCGCCGGTGATCTTCTTGATCGTGGCCCCGCCCGGGCCGATGACGGCGCCGATCTTCTCGGGATTGATCTGGATCGTGGTGATCGCCGGGGCGTTCGCGCTCTGGTCGCGGGGCGCCGGGATCGCCTCTTCGATCACGTCAAGGATCTTGAGTCGGGCGTCCTTGGCCTGCGAAAGCGCACGCGAGAGAACCTCGTCCGGAATTCCGTCGAGCTTCGTGTCCAGTTGGAGCGCGGTGATGCCGTCCCGCGTGCCTGCCACCTTGAAGTCCATGTCGCCGCAGAAGTCCTCCATGCCGATGATGTCGGTCAGCACCTTGAAGGCCTTGCCGTCGGACATGAGGCCCATCGCGATCCCCGCGACCGGCGCCTTGATCTTCACGCCCGCATCCATCAGCGCGAGGGTGGAGCCACAAACCGACGCCATCGACGTCGAGCCGTTGGACTCGAGCACCTCGGAAATCAGCAGCAGCGTGTAAGGGAAGTCGGGGTCGTCGAACGGGATGACCGGACGGAGGGCTCTTTCCGCGAGCGCTCCGTGGCCGACCTCTCGGCGGCCGGGGCCGCGCATCGGCCGCACCTCGCCCACCGAGTACGGCGGGAAGTTGTAGAAGTGCATATAGCGCTTCGGCTCCTCCTCCTCGAGACCGTCCATCGTCTGGGCGTCTCCGGGGAGGCCGAGGGTCGCGACGGTCATGACCTGGGTCTGGCCGCGGGTGAAGAGGCCGGATCCATGGACCTTCGGAAGGATTCCGGGGATCGCTTCGAGAGGCCGGATCTCGGCGAGGCCCCGGCCATCAGGCCGCTGGTCCTTCTTCAGGATCAGTTCGCGCACGACCCCCTTCACGACCGAGTCGGCCGCTTCCGACAGCTGGGCCTGGAGCTCGAGGTTGTCCGCGTAGCCGGGCTTGAGCTTCTCGGCGATCTCCTTGAT
>DASWVS010000247.1:0-3015 GCA_036401135.1 Fimbriimonas sp. | reverse complement strand
GACGCGGTCCGCCAAAATCCAAAGCCCTAGGGAAGGGCCCTTCTGCGGTACGCGCGCGGGTTCAGCCCGGTCTCGGATTTGAACCGGCTCGAGAAGTGGATCGGGTCCATGCCGACCGCCGACGCGACCTCGCCGATTCCGAGCGACGTCCGCTCGAGGAGCGTCGACGCCCTCCGGATGCGCTGTTGGCTGATGTACTGCAGCGGCGACATCCCGGTTTCGGCTCGGAAGAGATGCGAGAACCGGGAGGGCGAGAGATGGACGCGCCCGCTCAAGGCGCCGAGGCTGAGCGGCTCGTTCAGGTGTCGGTGGATGTACTCGACGATGGTCTGGATTCGGCCATCCAAAGGCGCTCCGGCATCCGGAAGCAGCTCCTCGCAGAGCAGGAGGAGCCGCTCGAGGGCATTCATCGATCGTTGCCGGCGTCTCCGGCCCGAATCCAGGCTGCATCGGTGCACCTCGTAGAAGGCGCTCTGGATCGACGGCCACTCCGGCTCGGGAGGCTCGAACTGGGCGACGCCGGGGACGACCGTGGGCCAGGCGAGGTACTCCAGCCACGCGGGCGGAGGCTGAAAGTGGACCCATAGGATCTCCCACACGGGTTCGCCCCGGGCAATGCCGTAGTCGTGCGGGGTGCCGGGCGCGACCAAGGTGAGCGAGCCGGGCATCGCGGCGAGGTCGCCGACAGAAGAACCGAATCGGCCCTGCCCCGAGAGCGTCGCCACGAGCAGCCAGTCGTCGGTGCCGCTTGCCCGGCGCGAGGCGTAGCCGGGCTCCTTCCGGTAATAGCCGGCCAGCAAGCCATCGTAATAAGGCAGGTCGAGGGCGACGCGGTCTTTGATCATCGACAGCAAGATTTTATAATTTTTCGACACGGAACGCCATAGCCTCGCGCCGCTCGTACGATGTACGATCCGGGGCATGCAGGAAGATGTTCGGGTTCGTCGAGAGCAGGTGGTCCTCCCGACCTATGCGCCGGCGGAGGCCGACAAGAACCCCATGTTCCTGGAGAAACGGGTCTACCAGGGTAGCAGCGGCAAGGTCTACCCGCTTCCGTTCGTCGACTGCATCGAGGAGAGCGCCGTCGACAAGGCTTGGGATGCGGTCGTGCTCGAAAACGAGTACGTGACGCTGACGATGCTCCCCGAAATCGGGGGGCGGATCTTCATCGGTCAGGACCGGACGAACGGCTACGACTTCTTCTACCGCCAGAACGTGATCAAGCCCGCCCTCGTCGGGCTCGCGGGACCCTGGATCTCCGGAGGCGTCGAGTTCAACTGGCCCCAGCACCATCGGCCGTCCACCTTCATGCCCACCGACGTGCATATAGAGCACGGCGACGACGGGTCGGTCACGGTCTGGATGAGCGAGCACGAGCCGATGAACCGGATGAAGGGGATGCACGGCGTTTGCCTGCATCCTGGACGCAGCGTGATCGAGCTCAAGGTCCGGCTCTACAACCGCACGCCATACGTCCAGACGTTCTTATGGTGGGCGAACATCGCCACCCATGTGCACGAGGCCTATCGCTCCTTCTTCCCACAGGATGCGCACGAGGTCGCCGACCACGCCAAACGCGCGGTCAGCGCCTATCCTCTTTGCGACGGCCATTACTACGGAGTCGATTACGGCGCGAGAGGCAGAGAGGGGGTCCCGACCTGCGAGTGCCCGTCGCGTTACGTTCCGAGCCACTGCGGCGGAACGAGCCCCCGGTACGGTCCCAACGACCTCTCGTGGTACGCGAACATCCCCGTACCGACCTCCTACATGTGTTTGGGCACTCGCGAGGACTTCTTCGGCGGCTACGACTATCGAGCCGAGGCCGGACTCCTCCACATCGCCGACCATCACATCGCACCCGGGAAAAAGCAGTGGACCTGGGGGAACCACGAGTTTGGCTACGCGTGGGATCGAAACCTCACCGACGCGGATGGTCCCTACATCGAACTGATGGCGGGCGTCTACACCGACAACCAGCCGGACTTCTCGTACCTCTCGCCCGGGGAGACCAAGACCTTCAGCCAGTTCTGGTACCCCTACCAGGGCATCGGGATCGTCCACAGCGCGAACCTCGACGTGGCGATCGGCATCGAGCAGGACGGAGATCGACTTCGTATCGGCGTCGCTTCCACCCGGTTTCTATCCGGTGCCCAGGTGGCCATTGGCGAGGGGGATCGAGAGATCGTCGACCTTTCCCCCGACCGCCCGTACCTGCGCCAGATCGAGGCGGACAGTCCGGTCCTGGTGACGGTGCTCGACGCGGAGGGCAACGAGTTGGGGCGTTACGAGAACGTCACGCAGAGACCGTCGGATGCCCAGTCCCCGGCGACCGAACCGCCGTTGCCGGCCGAAATCGGCTCCGCCGACGAACTCTTTCTGAACGGGCTGCACTTGGAGCAGTACCGGCATGCGACGCGGAGTCCGGTTCCCTACTGGCTGGAGGCGCTCCGACGCGATGCAAGCGACGTCCGGTGCAACAATGCCATGGGCCGTTGGCACTTTCAGCGCGGAGAGTTCGAAGACGCACGCGGTTTCTTCGAGCGCGCCGTCGCCCGCGCGACGTTCCGCAACCCGAACCCGTACGATGGCGAGCCCTATTACAACCTCGGGCTCGCCCTGCGCTTTCTCGGCGAACCCGAGAGGGCGGCGGACGCGTTCGCCAAGGCGGCATGGAACTCGGCCTGGCAGGCGGCGTCCTACCACGCGCTGGCCGAACTCGCCTGTGCACGGAAGGATTGGCAGGGAGCTATGAGCTACCTCGACCGGTCGCTACGCAAGGATGCGGACAACCTGCGGGCGTGGGACCTCAAGGCGATGATCCTGCGTGCGATGGAAAGGGCGGGTCAGGCGGATCGGCTTCTGAAGGAAACGCTCGAGCTGGATCCGCTAGACCACTGGGCGCTCTGGCTCTCCGAAGGGGAGTTGAAGTGCGACAACGCGGTAAGGATCGACCTCGCCCTCGATCTGGTCCGAGCCGGGTTCTTCGCGGATGCCCTATCGATCCTGGGAAGCGCC
>DASWVS010000246.1:0-7397 GCA_036401135.1 Fimbriimonas sp. | reverse complement strand
AGATGGTCTGGGCGTGGAGCGGCCGGGGCACAGGCGAGCTCAGCCGCAAGATCCACCGCTACGTTCGGCGGGAAGTGCTCCGCGACGGGGACCGGCCCAGGGCCATCCTCCTGAACAACTGGGAGGCGACCTACTTCGATTTCGACGAGGACAAGATCGTGTCGCTCTTCGACGGCGCTCGCGACCTCGGCATGGAGCTGTTCCTCCTGGACGACGGCTGGTTCGGGAGCAAGCATCCGCGCGACGATGACTCGCAAGGGCTCGGCGACTGGCAGACCGACCCGCGCAAGCTTCCGAACGGCCTCGAGGTGCTCCCCCGCAAGGCCGGGGAGAAGGGCCTTCGCTTCGGCCTGTGGTTCGAGCCGGAGATGGTGAACCCGCGCAGCGAGCTCTTCGAGCAGCATCCCGATTGGCTGATCCAACAGCCCAAGCGTGAGATGCAGCTTCAGCGGAACCAGATGGTGCTCGACCTCGCGAACCCGGACGCGCGCGAGTTCGCCTTCCGCGTTCTGCACGACACCCTGTGTGCCAACCCGGGGATCTCGTACGTGAAGTGGGACTGTAACCGCTACCTGACGCAGCCCGGTTCCCCCTCCCTCGGCCGGGACCGACAGAGCCATCTGCAGGTCGAGTACGTCCGCGCGCTCTACGGCATCATGGAAAGGCTCGCGGAGCTTCACCCCGGCGTCGAGGTGATGATGTGCTCGGGAGGAGGCGGCCGCGTCGACTACGGCGCGATGCGTTTCGCGCACGAGCTTTGGCCGAGCGACATGACCGACCCCGTGAAGCGGATCTTCATCCAATGGGGTTACTCCTTCTTCTATCCGGCCATGGCGGTCGCGAACCACGTCACCCGGTGGGGCAAGAGGCCGCTCAAGTTCGCTTTCGACGTGGCGATGAGCGGAAGACTCGGGATGGACATGGACGTGGACAAGCTCTGCTGCGGCGACCGGGCCTTCGCGAGATCGGCGATCGAGGCCTACAAAGGGATCCGCGAGGTCGTCCAGTTCGGGGAGCTTTACCGCCTCGAGTCGCCCTACGACGGCGGCCGTTCGTCGCTGATGTACCTCCGCGCGGAACGGGCGGTGGTTTTCGCCTACTCGCCATCCGAGGCGCCTGCCGCTCCGCTTCGCCTGAAGGGGCTTGACCCCGAGCGGCGTTACCACGTCCGCGAGATCAACCTTCCCCTCGGATCGAGGGGCGTTCGAAGGACCGTCGAGGGTCGGTCGCTGATGGAGACGGGCCTGCCGCTACCCGCGTTCGGCCCCTTCGGGAGCGGAGTCTACGAGGTCGTTCCCGAGCCGTAGTCGGCGAGGGAGCGTTTTTTGCGGGTTTTTGACAAAACACCTCGCTGCCGATGAGATTGAGATAAGATGTACACGTGTACAGAACGCGCGTTCAATCGCGGAACACGGGCCGGCCGACGAGGGATGACGTCGCTCGCTATGCGAACATCTCCGGCGCCACCGTCTCCCGCGTTTTGAGCGGCCGTACCGACCTCTCCATCTCCCCGGAAACCCGCGCGAAAGTGCTGGAGGCCGCCAAGAAGCTCGGCTATCTGCCGAACTCCGCCGCCCGGGCACTTACCAACGGGAGGACGGGCCTCGTCGGCTTCTGGATGAGCCTCGAGTACTCGCGCTACCGGGGGGCGGTCCTCGACCAGATGCGCAACCTCCTGCGCGGCACGGACATGGCGCTCGCCGTCTCCGACGTCGACGAGGAGTACAACTGGGCGCACTCCTTCGACCGGGCGCTCCGGGTGCCCGTCGACGGGATCCTCGCCTTCGACAACTCGGCTTCGGTCGAGGCGTTCACGCGCGAGTCGGACCGGCTCGCCCCGCGGATCCCCTTCGTCAGCATGGGCGCGTACTGGTCGGGCTCCAAGAGCTACGTCGGCGTCGACCTGCGCGCGGGGGCGGACACCGCGATGTCCCACCTGACCTCCATCGGCTGCCGGCGCATCGCCTATTTCGCTCCCTGGACCTCGGAACTGATCGACAGCGGGCCGCGATACGACGCGTACGTCGCCGCAATGGATGAAGCGGGCCTTCCCAAGCAGACCCTCGCCTGCGAACGGGTCGCCTACCAGCCGATCAAGGAGGCTCTCGTCGAGTGCGCCGCCGGCAACAAGATGCCCGAGGCCCTGCTCTGTATGAACGACGAGATCGCGATTGCGAGCGCGAACATCCTTCAAGGGTTCGGCCTTCGCGTGGGCCACGACATCGCGATCGTCGGATTCGACGGCATCGAGGAGACCGCGCACTGCCCCGTGCCCATGACGACCGTCAGGCAGCCCATCGAGGAGATGTGCGCGCTCGCCTGGCAATACCTCAAGACGCAGATGGAGGATCCTGCCTCGCCGCCCAAGCAAAGAATTCTCGTCCCCGAACTCGTCGTCCGCGAATCGACGAGGCCTTAGGCCCGCCGAAGACCCCGTCCTCGAAGAAGAGAAATTATGAAAAAAGCCTTCACGCTCATCGAACTCCTCGTCGTCATCGCGATCATCGCGATCCTCGCCGCCATCCTGTTCCCCGTCTTCGCCCAGGCCAAAGCTTCGGCCAAGCGGACGCAGGAACTCAGCAACGTCAAGAACATCGGTCTCGGCATCCTGATGTACACGACCGACAACGACGACATCCTGCCCCTCGTCTCCCAGACCAACTGGAGCCGGCCCCGCAGCAACGCCGTGATCTGGAAGGACTCCATCCTGCCGTACATCAAGAACGGAGGAAAGGAGAAGAAGGCGGACAACAGCATCTACACCCGCGCGGAGCAGGGCGACGGCGGCGTCTTCGCCGCACCGACCTTCGATGGCAACTGGGCTCCGTTCGTCGAGGAGAACCAGACCGGAGACATGACCAGCCGGTTCCCCCGCGCGTTCGCCCTGAACTGCGACGCCGGCAAGAACGAAGGGCTCGGCGATGCCGACGTGAACTCTGAGGACGCCACCATCTGGTCCCGCGCCTACACCTGGGACAACAACCCGATCTACGTCCGCGGCGGCGGCGGAACCGCGACCGCGCTGGAGAGCCCGGCGGGAACGGCGATGACGATGGGCACCCGCGTTCCCTTCCCGAACATCCACTCCCGCTACTTCGCGTACGGCTGCGACTCGTGGTGGTGCGGCATCGAGAACCGGCAGGTCTCCTACGCTCGGGGCGTCGGCAACAAGCAGGTCACGAACGCCTACTTCGACGGCCACGTCAAGACGATGAACGCGTACCGGTCGTTCGCCGACGACATCTATGGGATGTACAAGGTTCGTGTTCCCGGGACCGATTGGCCCGGCGCTCCGGCCGTCACCTACTGGATGACGCAGATCGGCGAGTGGAAGTGATCCGCCCTTCGATGAAGCGATCGCTCCTCTGCCTCCTCGCCCTCGCCGCAGCCCTGCCCCTGGCAGGCTGCGGCAGCGGCGGCGACGACTACGATCCGAAGCAGATCGCGGTCGAACAGCCGGGCGACGGTCCTCCTCCGATGGCTCGACCGGGCGCGCCGCAGTAGGACCGACTTGACCTTGCTCCTGTCCATCCTCCTGGCCCAGGCGATGAGCACCGAAGCGAGCGACATCGTCTGGTCGACGAGCCCGGCGACCCGGTTCTACGAGTCTTCGGTGCTTGGAAACGGACGGATCGGGGCGATGGTCTTCGGCGGAGTCGGACGGGAGCGCGTGGTCCTGAACGAGTCGGGCATGTGGTCCGGCTCGCCCCAGAACGCCGACCGGGAGGATGCCCACCTCGTCCTCCCGGAAATCCGCCGGCTCCTGATGAACGGCGAGAACGCCGCGGCGGAAGCCCTGACGCAGAAGAACTTCGTCTGCGAAGGCCCGGGGAGCGGGGGCGCGCAGTACGGCTGCTACCAGACGTTCGGAGACCTCGTCGTCGAGTCGCCCCAAAAGGAGTTCACCGACTACCGGCGGGTGCTGGACCTCGATTCCGCCGTCGCCACCGTGACCTACCGGTCCGGCGGCGCCCTCTACACGCGCGAGGCTTTCGCCTCCGCCCCGGCGCAGGCGTTCGTGTATCGGTATCGATCCGACCGAAAGGGAGGCGTCAGTTTTCGCGCCAAGCTGTCGCGACCGGAGCGGGCCAGCGCCTCGATCCTGGGCAACGACTTCGTCCTGCAGGGTCACCTCGACAGCGGAACCTCGGAGCCGGGCGTCGCCTACCGCGGACGCCTGCGCGTCGTCGCCAACGGCGGCCGACTGACGGCCACACCGGAAGGGATCCGCGTTGAAAACGCCGACGAGGCCATCCTGTACTTCACGGCCGGCACCAGCCTCAACGACCCCGACTTCCACCGCAATACCGACCTCCAAATCGAGCAGGCTTCCAGTACTCCCTTCGAACGGCTGAAAGCCCAGAGCGCGAGCGACCATCGGGGTTACTACCGGCGGGTCGAGTTGGAGCTTCCCCAGGGACCGAGCGCCTCCAAGCCGACCCTGGACCGCCTGATCGCCAACGCCGGGGGCGAAGAGGACCCCTCGCTCGCCGCCCTCTACTTCAACTTCGGCCGTTACCTGCTGATCTCCGGGTCGCGGCCCGACAGCCCACAGCCGACCAACCTTCAGGGCATCTGGGCGGAAGAGCTCCGCACCCCCTGGAACGGCGACTTCCACCTCGACGTGAACGTCCAGATGAACTACTGGCCCACCGAGGCGACAAACCTCTCCGACTGCCACCGGCCGCTGCTTCGGTTCATCCCCACGCTCGTGGCCAACGGGCAGAAGACGGCGAAAGCGTACTACGGGGCGCGCGGCTGGGTCGCTCACGTGATCACCAACCCCTGGCGCTTCACCTCCCCCGGCGAATCCTCGAATTGGGGGTCCTTCAGCGGAGGCGGGGCTTGGCTGTGCGACCACCTCTGGTCCCACTACGCCTACACTCTGGACAAGGCCTACCTGCGAAGCGTGTACCCGACGCTCAGAGGGGCAGCCGAGTTCTACCTGGACATGCTCGTCGAGGAGCCCAAGCAAGGGTGGCTCGTCACCTCGCCCTCGAACTCGCCGGAGAACTCCTACATCGATCCCGGGACGGGAAAGGGGGTGTCGAACTGCATGGGGCCGACGATGGACATGCAGCTGGTGCGCCAGCTGTTCGGAAACGTCGTCGCCGCCTCCACCGTGCTCGGCGTCGATCCCGAGTTCCGCGCCAAGGTTGAGTCGGCAAGAGAGCGGCTCGCTCCGACGCGGGTCGGGAAGCACGGCCAGATCATGGAGTGGCTCGAAGACTATGAAGAGGTCGACCCCCACCACCGGCACATCTCGAACCTCTACGGCCTTTACCCCGCCGACGAGATCTCGGTGGACCACACTCCCGAACTCGCAAAGGCCGCCAAGATAACGCTCGAAAGGCGAGGCGACGACGGCGTCGGGTGGGCGATCGCCTACAAAGCGATCTACTGGGCGCGTCTGCACGACGGCGAACACGCCTGGCGGATGCTCAGGCTCCTTCTCAACCCCGTCACCGAAACCGACATCCGCTACGACAAGGGCGGAGGCGCATACCCGAACCTTCTGGACGCCTGTCCCCCCTTCCAGATCGACGGCAACTTCGGCGGAACCGCCGCCGTCGCCGAGATGCTCCTCCAGAGCCGCGAGGGGGAAGTCCGCCTTCTTCCCGCCCTGCCGAAAAGCTGGACTTCCGGGTCGGTCAAAGGGCTGAAAGCCCGTGGCGGGCTGACGGTTGACGTCGCCTGGAAGGACGGGGCCGTGACCGACTACAAGATCAAGGGGCGCGGAGCCGACAAGGTCCGCGTCCTGATGCCAAACCCATGACGACCTTGCTTCTGACCTCCCTTCTCTTCACCGCTATGACAGGAAACGAATCGGATACCCTTTCGATCGACAACGGCCACGTCGAACTCTCGGTCTCTCGGTCGTCGGGCAGGTTCAGCCTCGATTGGGGCAAAGCCTCCGTTCGCGACGCCTACGGCGAGGCGAGCCTGCCCGGCGCGAGCACCCGCAAGACCACGGACTATGCCCAGCACCTGGTCGAAAAGCAGCCGGTCGAGGACAAGTTCGGCAAGGGAGTGAGGGTCGTGGTCCGCCACCTGGACCCGGGAAGCCCCGAGCTGAGGCATACGTTCTGGGTCTATGAGCGCCGACCGGAAGCGTTCGTGCGACTCGACCTGGTCGGTGCCGAAGGGACCGACCGCCTCGTGCCGATCGCGACGGACCGCCCTGTTCGGCTGCAGCACTCCGGGCCGCTCCAGTCCCTGTTCGTCCCGTACGACAACGACAACTACTTCCGCTACCACTCCCAGTGGTGGGGCGAAGGGGAAGGCAACGCAGACGGCAGCTACGAGGTCGGGGCGCTGTACGACGATGCGTCCCGGCTCGGACTCGTGGTCGGTTCCGTCGACCACGACCTCTGGAAGTCTGCCGTGCTGTTCAAACGAAACGGCGGCATCCGCGCCACCGCCGGCGTTACGAGCAAATACACCCACGACCAGGAGGAGCACGGTACGGTCCTCGGCAAGGAGGTCCGCTCCCCCCGGTTCGTCTTGGGCTTGTACTCGGATTGGCGCCACGGTCTGGAGCGGTATGGCGATCTGAACGCGATCGTTCAGCCGCCGCTGGCATGGAAAGGCGAGGTCCCGTTCGGCTGGAACTCCTGGTCCGGCCACAAAGCCAAGGTTTCGAACGAGGCGATGCTGGCGGCGCTGGAGTTCGTCCACAAGGACCTCCCGTGGCTTCGAAGCGGCGACACCGCGTACATCAACTTCGACTCGTTCTGGGACAACCTGACGCGGGAGCAGCGGGTGGCCTTCACCGAGAAGGTCCACGCGGCGGGACTGAAGGCGGGCATCTATTGGACCCCCTTTGTCAACTGGGGAGAGCCCGACTGGAACACCTCCGGCGGCTACAAGTTCCGAGACCTCCAGCTCAAGAACTCGAAGGGCGAGCTGCTGCCGAAGCTCGATAGCGGCTGGCCGCTCGACCCGACCCACCCCGGCACCCTCCTGCGGATCGAGGAGAACATCAAGGACTTCATCGACCAGGGGTTCGATTACATTAAACTGGACTTTATGACGCACGGCGCGCTCGAGGGCGTGCACTTCAACCCTCGCATCACCACCGGCACCGCCGCCTACCGGATCGGCATGCACAAGGTGGTCGACGAGCTCGCGAAGGCGGATCGCCCGATCTTCATCAGCCTCAGCATCGCCCCCATGTTCCCCCACGGCTACGGCCATAGCCGCCGGATCTCGTGCGACGTCTTTTCCAACATCGGCGCGAGCGAGTACTTCCTGAACTCCCTCAACTACGGTTGGTGGACCGGCGGCCGCCTCTACCAATACAACGACCCGGACAGCGCCTGCGTCTACCAGGCGCTCGGAGAGGACTCGACCACCGAAGCGGAGGCGCGCACCCGATTCACCGCCTCAGTGATCGG
>DASWVS010000245.1:0-6499 GCA_036401135.1 Fimbriimonas sp. | reverse complement strand
ACATACCCAGCAAGACCGAGATCGTCTCGTCGCCGGGGCCATAGACTCCGCCTGGGCGGCAGATCAGCCAATCGCGGCTGAAGGTTCGAACAAGATTTTCCGCGTCCAGCTTCGACCGGTGGTAATCCGACGTTCCCGTGTCGGCGCCGAGGGAGGAGACGTAGAGGAAGCGACGTACTCCCGCGCGCTCCGCTTCGTCGAGCAGGTGCCGCGTCCCGCCGACGTTGACGGCCGCGAACGTGTGGTCCGGCGGCTCCTCGCGCACGATGCCGGCGATATGCAGGACGGCTTCGCACCCTTCGGCGGCACCCTCGACGTCCTTCTGATGCTGGACGCTCCCCTGAGAAGGCTCGCAGCCGGGCCCGAGTTTCGCCGCGTCCCGCTCCGCGTTGCGCGTCAGGAGACGAACTTCGATCCCTTTATCCAGCAGACGGCGGACCGTTTCCTCGCCGACGAGCCCGGTTCCTCCGGTGACTAATACCTTCATCGTGTTCCTCGAGACGGAGGCGTTCCTCCCAGACGAGGTCTGAGCGGATCCTGTTCGTGCTCTCTCCGTTCTTTGCAAGAAGATCCGGACTTTCGGCACAACCGCAACGCTTTGGCAGTTTTTCGCGTCATACTGCTTGTGCCCGAGCGCTCTATTGACTTGGCTCGGGCTTCTTTTATGTCTGAAACCAACACTCCCCAGGGCTTTCGCGCTCTGGGCTTAGCGCCGAGCATCCTCGTAAAGCTGGACCGCCTCGGCTTCGTCACTCCGACCCCGATACAGCGCGACGCCATTCCTCATGGTCTGGCGGGTCGCGACGTGGTCGGTATCGCCCAAACGGGCACCGGCAAGACCCTGGCCTTTGGCTTGCCGATGATCTCGCGAATGCGCGGGTACCAGACAGGGCTCGTTCTCGCGCCGACGCGCGAGCTGGCTCAGCAGATTGAGGAAACGTTCAAACAGCTAGGAGTTAAGACGGCGCTGATCATCGGCGGCGCGGCGATGGGGCCCCAGATTGGGCAGCTCCGTCGCCAGCCGCAGGTGATCGTCGCCACCCCCGGCCGCCTGATGGACCACATGGCCCAGAAGACGGTCGAACTGAGAAACGTCGCCGTGGTCGTCCTGGACGAGGCGGACCGGATGCTCGACATGGGCTTCGCTCCCGCGATCCAAAAGATCATGGAGGCGGTTCCCAAGGACCGGCAGACGATGCTCTTCTCGGCGACCATGCCGCAGGAGATCTACTCGCTCGCCGCCCGGTATATGCGGAATCCCGAGCGGGTGGAAGTTGCCCGAGCCGGGACGGCGGCAGACCTCGTCGAGCAGGAGCTGCTCGTCGTCCCCCACGAGGACAAGCAAACGATCCTCGGCGGGCTGCTGAAGGAGAACGAGGGGACCGTCCTCGTTTTCGCCCGGACGCGCCACGGGGCGAGGAAGCTCGCCCGCACGATCCGCAACTTCGGCCATTCTGCGGCGGAGCTCCACTCCGACCGCACCCTGTCCCAGCGCCGCGAGGCTCTGGACGGGTTCAAGAAGGGCCTTTACCGGGTGCTGGTCGCGACCGACATCGCGGCCCGGGGGATCGACGTCAAAAAGATCGCTCTCGTCGTGAACTTCGACGTTCCGGAGAATCCGGAGGACTATGTGCACCGGATCGGCCGAACCGGCCGCGCCGGGGCTTCGGGCCGGGCCGTCACTTTGGCGACGCCCGAGCAGCATCGCGACGTGCGCGACATCGAGAAGCTCCTGAAGACGGAGCTGCCCCTCGGTGCGAGCTCCCCGCTCACGATGCATCGGCCCAAGCCTGCCGAGCGCAGCCCGATCGCCTCGCCGCCGAGGCGCGGCTCCTCGCGGCGTCCCGTCGCCGGGTCCCGCCGCTGACGCTCGACTTCAAGTCGAACGAGGGGCTTCCGCAATGCGGAAGCCCCTCGTTGTTGAAGACCGGACGTCACGAACTCAGGACCTCCATTTCAGCGCCCTCAGCGGCGAAACCCTACGGCCCACGCCCTCTGCTGGATGAACCAGCCGCCAACTCCCCAGACCTGGCCCTCATGGGCCTGGACATGATGGGAATCATAGACCCTTTTCCCGCCAAATGAGCCACCATAGGGCACATCATGGCGAAGTTACCGACCTCCCTCGAGAAGCTGACCGACGAGTATGGGCCGCACTTGAACTTCGAGCCGCCCGGAGGTTGGCGCGGACGCGGAGAGCCCGAGAAACTGGTCAAGACCCACTGCTGCTTTTGCGGGCAACAGTGCGGCATCCAACTCAAGGTCCGAGAGAACAAGGTAATCGGCTTCGAGCCCTGGGAGACCTTCCCCTTTAACCGGGGAAAGCTGTGTCCGAAAGGCATCAAGCGGTACATGCAGGACAACCACCCTGACCGACTGCTCCAACCGATGAAGCGGGTCGAAGGCCAGGGTTTTGTCTCGATCTCTTGGGACGAGGCGCTCGATACGACCGTCCGCGAGATCAAGCGGATCCAGGAGAAGTACGGGAAGAACTCGGTCGCGATGCTGTCGGGCGTGTCGCTGACGAACGAGAAGAGCTACCTCGTCGGCAAGTTCGCCCGCTTGGCGCTCGAAACCGCCGAACTCGACTATAACGGCCGGCTCTGCATGGTCAGCGCCGGCGCCGGCAACAAGAAGGCGTTCGGCATCGATCGCGCCGCGAACTACTGGCAGGACATCCTCCAGGCGGAGGTGATCCTCTGCGCCGGCACCAACGTCGCCGAGTGCTCGCCGATCACGACGGACTACATCTGGCGGGCACGCGACAAAGGCGCGAAGCTGATCATGGTCGACCCGCGCATCACCCCCCTCGCCCGCACCTGCGACCTGCACCTTCCGGTAAAGCCCGGCGCCGACTCCGCCCTGTTCACGGCGATGCTTCGGGTGCTGATCGAGGAGGGCTTCGTCAACCGGGAATTCGTCGAGCAGCACACCAGCGGATGGGAGGAGACCGAGAAGGCGGCGATGGAGATGTCGATCGAGGAGGCCTCCCGCATCAGCGGCGTCGACGTCGAGGATATCCAGAAGGCGGCGCGGCTTTGGGGGCAGGCGAAGACCTCCTTCCTCCTTCACGCGCGGGGAATCGAGCACCACACGAAGGGCGTCGACAACGTCCTCTCCTGCATCAACCTCGTCCTCGCCACCGGCCGCATCGGCCGACCCGGCTGCGGCTACGGCACGATCACCGGGCAGGGCAACGGACAGGGAGGCCGCGAACACGGCCACAAGTGCGACCAGCTTCCCGGAAACCGAGACATCGAGAACCCGCAGCACCGCGAGTACATCGCCTCCGTCTGGGGCTGCCCGGTCGAGGAGATCCCCGGCAAAGGGCACCCATCGCCCGAGATCATGGAGATGATCCATCGCGGCGAGATCAAGGCCCTCGTCTCGATCTGCTTCAACCCGCTCGTCTCCTTGCCGGACGCGAACTTCACCCGCGAGGCGCTGGGCAAGCTCGAGCACTACACCGCGATCGACTTCTTCCTGAACGAGACCGCCCACCACGCCGACATCGTCCTTCCCGGCTCCCTGCACGAGGAGGAGGAGGGGACCAGTACGAGCGCCGAGGGCCGGGTGATCCGGATCCGCGCCGCCGTCGACCCGCCCGGAGATGCCAAGACGGACACCTGGATCCTTCTCGAGTTGGCGCGAAGGCTCGGCCGCGGCAAGTACTTCGACCACTTCCACACCTCGGAGGAGATCTTCAATGAGCTTCGAGTTGCCAGCAAGGGCGGCACCGCCGACTACTACGGCATCACCTACCAGAGGATCGAGGACGAGATGGGGGTCTTCTGGCCGTGCCCCGAGATCGGGCATCCCGGAACGCCGAGACTGTTCGAGGACCTCACGTTCTATACGAACGACAAAAAGGCGCACTTCAACCCGGTCCGCTATCGCCCCAGCGCCGAGGAGCCGGACGAGGATTACCCCATCATCCTGACGACGGGCCGAGTCGTGAGCCAGTACCTGAGCGGAACCCAGACCCGACGGATCGGCGGCTTGATCAACCTCTGCCCCGAACCGTACGTCGAGATCCACCCGACGCTCGCGGCGCAATACGGCATCGAGGACGGCCAGCCCATGAAGGTCGAGAGTCGGCGGGGCGAGCTGGTGCTGAAGGCGAAGGTCGTGACGACCATCCGCCCCGACACGGTCTTCATCCCCTACCACTGGGCAGGCAAGCAGTCAGCGAACCTGCTAACGAACCGGGCCTACGACCCGGTCAGCAAGATCCCGGAGTTCAAGAAGGCCACGGTGAGAATCTCGAAAGCCTAGGACGACTGCGCCCCTGCCGCCGACTCGACCAAGAATCGAGAACGGAAGCCGGGGGCGAAATCTGCAATAGTTAGCCGTGCCCAGCCGCCAAGTCCTCCTCTCCCTGCCGCCCGCGATGGCGGCGCGCTTCCACGAGCTGGAGGGCAGGGACCGGGCGGATTACTTCGCCTCGTTCGATGAAGGCGGCCCCCTCGGTTCGGGCGGCGGGATTGCCGGCCTGCTGGCGGAGGCATGGCGGGCCAACGCCGGGAGCCATCCCTTCGAAGAGTGGCTATGCGAGCGGCCTCGACTGGCCATCCTCTCGGGCGGCCAGAGCCGCCGCCTGCCCTCGTACGCCTGTGTGGGGAAGGTCCTCGCGCCGATGCCCTACCAGGCCGCCGATGGACCCGCCGCTCCGGGACACAACCTGCTCGATCGAATTCTCGCGTCGTTGAAGCCGCTGCTGGACCGTCTCCCATCGAGCTATCCCCTGGTCGTCGCAAGCGGAGACGCCCTCACGATCTTCCGCGATCTTCCCGAGTTGCCCAATGTGGACGCGCTTGGCTTCGGGTTCGACGCCGGGGTTGCCACGGCCGGGAGGCACGGAACCTTCTTCCTTCCGAGGGGGACGAGGGACCTGGACTTCTTCCTCCAGAAGCCGGCTCCCGAGCGGATCCGCGAACTCGATCCGACCCACCAGTACCTGGTCGATACGGGCGTCTGGGCCTTCAGCGCACGGGCGGCGATGGCGCTCATGGGCGAGTGCGGGTGGTCCGGTGAGCGGTTTCTGGACGGCCGCCCCCGCCGGTACGAGCTCTACACCGACTTCGCCACGGCGCTGGGGCTGAACCCTTGTCGCCGTCATGAAAGCGTTTCCGAGCTTTCCGCCGCGGTTCTTCCCGCAGGGGGTGCGTTCCACCACTTCGGAACCTCGCGCCAACTGATCGACTTCACGAACCGGCTCTCCGGCAGCGAAGAGGCGATCGTCCAAAACGCGACGCGCCTCGTCAAGGGGGACGCGGTGTGGGTGGAGAACAGCGACCTTCCGGCGGATCCGTTCCTGGAAGGCGAGAACGTTCTGACGAACCTGCCCGACCCGAACTGGCTCCCGAGGTTGTCCAAAGGGGTTTGCCTCGACTTCGTCCCCGTCGGCAAGGAGGACTGGTGCCTTCGCTTCTACGGATTCGACGATCCGTTCGCTGGAGAACCGTCGCAGGCATCGCTCCTCGGCCGGCCTGTCCTAGACTGGTTCCGCAAGCGTGGCCTCGAATCCTGGGAGGGGGACCTCCAGGAGGCGCCGCTGTTCCCGGTGCTCCCTGCGGACCGTATTTCCCATGAATTCATCGCGTGGCTGACGGCCGCTGAACCCGAGGGCGACCACGCGTCGATGTGGCGGGTAACGAGGCGATTGTCGGCGCAGGACCTCCTGCGGGAGGCGGAAGTGGGTCGGATCTACTCCCAGCGCCGGGAGCTCCGAACTCGTTTCCTGAAAAGCCTGCTCCGCGACCGGCCCCGCGAAGCGCTTCGACACATCGACCTCGAAGCGCTCGCCGCAACGGGCGTCGAGGTGGAGGTCCAGGAGCGCTTGGACCCTCTGCTCTCGATCCGAGTCCCCATGCTGAAGTCAGCCGCGATGCGTCGGAGGGGCGATCCAGGCTGGGAGGAGGCTGAGGCGGAGTCGTTCCGAATCCTGCGCGAGCTTATTCTGAGGCGAGAGCGATTCGCCGTCGAGCCTCCCCGGGACACCTTGCTCAAGGACCAGATCGTCTGGGGGCGCTCCCCGCTCCGCATGGACCTCGCCGGCGGGTGGACCGACACCCCTCCCTACTGCATGCTGTACGGCGGCCGAGTGATGAATGTGGCCGTCGAACTGAACGGCCAGCCGCCGGTACAGGTGTTCGGGCGGGTGATCGATGAGCTGGTGATCGTGCTCCGCTCCCTCGACGTGGGTACCGAGAAGCGGATCTCCACCTACGAGGAGTTGGAGGGCTCGCTCGCTGTCGGATCGGAGTTCGCGCTGGCCCAGGCCGCGCTGGTGCTGTCGGGTTTCTCGCGAGAGTTCTGTCCGGGTGCGGAGACGTCGCTCGAGCGTCAGTTGGCCCGGTTCGGCGGCGGCCTCGAGATCAACGTCCTCGCCGCCGTCCCGAAAGGTTCGGGGCTAGGAACGAGCAGCATCCTCTCGGCCGCCATCCTCGGCGCCCTCGGGTCGATCTGCGGGCACGGGTGGGACGAGCAGGCGGTTTTC
>DASWVS010000244.1:0-3667 GCA_036401135.1 Fimbriimonas sp. | reverse complement strand
AGCCAGCGGGTGAAGAACGTTCCTGCGACCGCGTCGCCCGGCTGGAGGGTTTGGACGTCGGACCCGGCTTCGACCACCTCGCCCGCGCCGTCGGAAAGGGGGATCAGCCCCGGCTTGGTGCGTCCGTACCTTCCCGAGGCGACAAGCAGGTCGCGATAGTTGAGCGAGCAGGCCCGGACTCGAACCCGGACGTCGCCTGCGCCCAGACGCGGCTCGGGCCCGTCGCTTAGGGTCAGGCCGCCCTCCGACAGCCGGTAGAGCCTCAAGAACCGTTCACCTCGCGCACGGCGGCCTCGACGACGGCAACGCTCGTCACGTTGTAAGACGTGTCGTCCGGCAGTTCGGCGGCGCCGTATCGGATGTCGGCGCGATGGGCGGTGGAAGAGTCGCTGGTCGGTTCGCCGTAGGCGGTGAGGTGGACCTGGGAGCAACCCGTCCTTTCCACGAAGCCGCGCATGTTCCCGAGCCGGAATCCTGCGCCCGGCATGATCTCGATCCGCCCGTTCGCTTTTTCGATGAGCCGCCGGACCAGGTCCTCGCCCTCGACGACGGAGGCCTGTTGGCCGCTCGTCAGGAGCCTCGTGAACCCCAGGTCGATGAGCTGCTCGAGCGCCTCGAACGGATCGGGGACGACTTCGAAGCAGCGATGGCAGACCTTCTGCATTTTGCCGCATCGCTCCACAAGCCGTCGGTTGCGCGCGAGGTCGAGGCTGCCGTTGTCGGTGAGAACGCCGAACACCGCCCCTTCGGCATCGTGTTCGCGAAAAATCTCGACGTCTCGCTCCATGTTCGCGAACTCCGCTTCGGTGTAGTTGAAGCCGGCCGGACGAGGCCGCACCATGACCATGTACGGGAGCCCGACGCGCGACTTGGCTTCGACGTACATCCCGAGCGGCGGCGTCAACCCTCCGAGGGGGATTGCTGCCCAGAGCTCGATCCGGTCGGCTCCGCCATGGTGGGCGGCGACGCAGTCGTCGACGGAACAGCATACGATCTCGACCTGTGTCTTTCGCATTGACGTGAGGATATCCCTTTCACCAAACAGAAGCCAGAGCATTTTAACTACCGCCAAGTCACGACTAGCGCTATGATGTAGCAGTCTTTCGGCAGCCTGAAGGGAGGCTGCAGGTCTTTTGGAGGTTTGTGATGAATCGATCTCGTTGGTTGCTTCTTGCGTTTCCGGTTCTCGTTGCCGGCTGCGGTGGTGGAGGCGGGGGAGGCGGCTCTACCGATTCAACAGGCGGTGGAGACTCCCTCGACCTCGGCGTCGTCACCGCGTCGGTCGTCGGCGCCGTAAGCCCGCCCGTGGTCGTCGGCAGCCGCAACGCGGTCTTCACCGGCGTCGCCGGAGGAAACTTCTCGGACGTTCGCGTGCGGTTTCCCGAAGGGTCGCTACTCGACTATCGGGATGCCCTCGCCCAAACTCTCGTCGCTTTTGATGTTCAAGGACGCCCGTGGATCTACGACTACGGCACCGGCCGAGCCACACCGGCAACGGCCGATCTTCAGGATTGGTCAAACGGTTCGAGCCCCAGTCTGTCTCAGACCCGCGTCGCTTACTTGGCCTTCGATGCCGGCAACGTCCAGCAGATCTACTCGGTGAACCTCGACGGTACCGGTATGCGCCAAGTGACGACGGGATCGCAGTGGGTATCTGACCCCACTTACTCGCCCGATGGGACAAAGATCGCCTTTTCCAGCTATGACGGGACCTCGAACCGTATCTACATCGTTCCCGCGAACGGCGGAACGCCGGTCCCGGTAAGCCCGGCGGGAGCGAACTGCTACAAACCGAACTGGAGGCCCGACGGTCAGCGCATCGGATACATGAGGTTTGCGGGGAACTCGACTTATTTTTTCAGCCACGTCAAACTCGACGGCAGCGACCTTTACGAATATAGCTATACGCCCACCGGTGTGCAGGACTTCTGCTGGTCGGCCTCAGGGAAGGATGTCATCTTCACTTCTTACTCTGGCGGACTTTACAACCTGAGTCGTCTGACCCCCGTGGGAAGCGTTTGGACGATGATTCCCAATTCGTCGGACGCTTTGACTCAAGTTTCCGCGTCTCCCGAAGGCGATTTGATAGCAGTCCAGAGCTCTGGAAGCATCTCAGGCTTGAGACAGTTTTCGATCTCGGACGGATCGTCCAACACATTCGGCATCTCCCCGTTTGCGAACTCCCCGTCTTGGGGGCCCGTGATGAAGGGACGAACCATGGTCGGAAGCGGCGGGGTCATGGGTACCAATGCCGCCGGGTTCGTCTTCGCGCAGATCGATAAACGCGTTCCCTCTTTCCTGACGTTCGACGCCCTGACGCGCTCGACGGCGAAGGTGACACCTGCGGCGAACCCGAACCCGAACCAGGCGAACACCATCCTGACTCTTTCAGCGGACAAACTGACCTCGCTGAAGTATGTGAACAGCCTCCGGGCCGGGGTTGCAGTTGTCGTGCCGCAGCCCAACGGGACCGTAGGCGCGATCGTCGGCTTCAGCTCCGACTCCGGGGAGGTCGTCTCCGTGGTCCCCTACAAAGGGGCCGCCGCACCGGCGCCGACCCGTTCCAAAGAAGGCGCGATCACCTACAAGGGCGACTTCACCGGCGTGTGGGACCGCGAGGGCAGGAATATCGCTCCCTCAGGCGCAAGAGAGGTCGAAGTCGACACCGCCACGGGAAGAGCGGTCGTTCTCAACTAGCCTTGTCAGTCGCGGTGTCCGGTTGTCGTCAGAAGATGCCCGGACACCGCCTTTTTTTGTAGAGGTCGATGAACTGCCGTTGGGATTCATCGAAGCCTGATCTTGTGTCAAATGGCACTTGCGCTAACGGGGCGTACGGTGTACTCTGGTACGGATGCCGACATGGTCGGCCGTTCGAATTCGTTTCTAAGGAGGCCTTATGCGTTTTTGCCGGTTGCCGGTTTCTATGTTTGCGAGCCTGTCGCTCGTTCTTGTGGGTTGTGGGGGAGGAGGCGGAGGTGCCGGCGGCGGTAGCGGCGGGGGGTCCGAGAGCGTGTTCGGACCCGTTATCGCCACTGGAGTCGGCGCAGCCAATACCCCGGTTACGATGACCGGAAGCGGGTCGGTTGTCACCGGTGTCGCGGGCGCTTCCTTCAGCGAGGTGCGCGTCAAACTTCCCGATGCGACCCAAGCGAACCAAGACGAGGTGAAGGCGCAGACGCAGATCGCCTTCAGCTATCAGATGCGGGCTCACACCTACGAGGTCGCGACCGGCAAGATCGTCGACGTCAGCGGCGTTCTCGGCATCTTCCGAAATGGATCCGAGCCCTCGATTTCAGGTCTTGGAAACAAGATCGTGTCCGCAGAGTGGGACACCGGCACCGGACGCACGCAACTGTTCGTCTCCAACATCGACGGACGTGACCGGAAGCGACTGACCGCATCCAACACCTACTCGGCGTATGAGCCTTCGTTCTCGCCCGATGGCACACGAGTGGTCTACACGCGATTCCTCTACGGGCAGAACAAGCGGCTCTTCATCGTTCCCGCCGCGGGAGGAACCCCGACGGCGCTCACTGACGGAACTAACAGCGATGCCCTCGCCGAGTGGTCCAACGACGGGTCGAAGATCCTCTTTATCCGGACCGACGGCTCCGGCGGAACCTCGGTCTGCCAGATCAATCCGGACCAAACCGGATTCAAGACGATC
>DASWVS010000243.1:0-10482 GCA_036401135.1 Fimbriimonas sp. | reverse complement strand
CGGGTCAGGGCGACGTACAAGACCCGAAGCTCCTCCTCGACCGCGCGCCGCTTGCGCTCCTCGGCCAGGAAGCGGTGGGCAAGGCACGGCTCCTTGCCGAACTTTGCCGCGACCAGCCCCGCCTTGGCGTCGACGAGCAGGTCGGGGGTCTGGGCGACCAGCCGCTTCCATGTCTGGGGCACGACCACTACCGGGAACTCGAGCCCCTTGGCCTTATGGATGGTCATGATCGTGATCTCGTTGGCGTCGTCCGCCCCGGCCGGCGCATCGCCCTCCTTGTGCCGGAGGTCCTGGATCTCGCGGACCCTTTCCGCGTACTCCAGGGGCCCGAGTTCCGGCTCCTCCGCCGCGAGCGTCAGCAGCTTGCGGGCGTTCGCGAGGAGCTGCTCCGCCCGGTCCCGGCGCGCCAGCGCCGGCAGATAGTCGGACTTGGCAAAGATCTCGGCCAAAACCTCCCAGGCGGACAGTCGGTCGGCGTACGCCTTCAAAGGCAGGTACCAGCCAAGGAACGACTCGATCTTCGGGCGGTCCGCTTCGACCGGGGACACGAAGGATCCCAGCCGTTCGATCACGTTCGGCGCCGCCCCCAGGAGGAAGATCGCGTCCAGGGAGATGCCTGCCATCGGGCTCCGCAGGCATGCGAGCAGCGAGAAGTCGTCGTAAGGGTCCGCCACCGCCCGCAGGGCGTTGGCGAGGTCGCGAACTTCCAGCCGCGTGTAGAACCGTTCCGAACCTCCGACGACCCGGGCCGGCATCCCCGACTTCACGAGGTAGTCCCTCAATTCGACCGCGCACGAGGCGTCTCGGGTGAGGATGGCGATGTCCCGCGGCATCTCCCCTTCGTCGAGGAGGCTCCGAACGTACGTCACGGTCAGATCCGTGTCCTTCGCAGGGTGGTGCCACGCCTCGACGCCTTCGTGGCAAGGCGGCGTCAGATCGTCCAGGTCGATCTCCTGAGCGTTCATCGGCAGGTAGCTGCCGGTCCACAACTGGCCGAAGACGCGGTCGATCGCGTTGAGGACCCCTTCGGTGGACCGCTTGTTGGCGGTGAGCCTGAGCTCGTGATGCTCCGCCGCGCGATGAAGGAAAAGCTCTCGGTCCGCGTCGCGGAACCCGTAGATGGACTGTTGGGCGTCCCCGACGAACATTTGCACACGAGGCTCGAGGTTCGTCAGGAGACGGTACTGCTGCGGGTTAAGGTCCTGGGCCTCGTCCACCATGACGATCCGGTACTTGTCCGCCACCCGCTGCCGCGTCACCTCCGAGCTCTCCAGCAGACGGACCCCCCGGCGCTCCAGTTCGGTGAAGTCGAGTTGCTGTCGCGCGTCCATCTCGCGCTCGACCCGCCACCACGCCGCGCAGGCAAGCTGGACCAGTCCGCAGGCGTGCTCCAGGGCTTCCCTTTCGACTGCTTCCGACGTCGGCGCCTTCAGCCATCCCGGCACCCGGTTGTCGACGGTCTTATGCGCCTGCTTCAGCCGCTCGTGGAACGTCGGCGCTTCGATGTTCGCGAACGCGGACTGGATCGCGGCATCGGCCTGCTCGAGCAGGAACGATTCCCAGATCTCTCGCAACGGGCCCGGATCGAGGTGCCGGTTGCTCACCTCCAGCGGGTTCTGCCCCGTCGAGCGAAGCCTTCCCAGAACTTCCCCGATCGCGCTCTCGAGCACCGCGTACGGCGAGCGGTTCTCGCCGAACTTAGGTCGACCCGCCAGGTAGCTCAGAAGGCTCCGCGCGTGTGGCTCCTCGTCCAACGGTGCGGAGAGCGCTTCGCGGACGCATTCGTTGGTCAGCCGGATCGCGCCCGCTTCGGAGAGAATGTCGAAGCCGGGATCGAGCCCCGCCTCGAGCGCGTTCTCCCGCAAGAGGCGTTCGCAGAAGGAGTGGATCGTCTGGATCGGTCCCGTCTCCGCCTCCTGGGCCGCGTCGTACCATCCCTTCTCGCGCAGGCTCCGGACGATGCGGGTCTTCATCTCGAACGCGGCCCGCTTGGTGAAGGTGATCGTCAGGATCTGGTCCGGGTCGGCCTCGCCCCCCATGATGTGCCGGAGGTAGCGCTCGACGAGCACGAACGTTTTCCCCGCGCCCGCGGCGGCGGTGACGACGAACCTCGGCACGGAGGCGTTGATCGCCGCAAGCTGCTCGCGGGTCGCGCTATGGTTCGCGGGGTTCAACGAGAGACCACCTTACGCGACATCGCCGGTCTCCTCGTCCACCCCGAAGGGCGAATCTTCTTCCCCGAAGAGACGGCTGCGGCGGCAAAGCTCGCCGTAGTCGCACCAGTCGCACCAGTCGCCCACCTGGACCTCGACGCGGCCGTCGCGGATGCGGGCCGAAGCCTGCCCGACCATTCGTTTGACGTCTTCGTAGAAGGTCTTCTTGGCGACCACCGGATCCTCGATCTCGGACAGGTCGACAACCTGCAGACCGCTTTGGACCTCCGACACCAGGGGCCGCGTCCCTTGGCGGGTGAGACGGTAGAGCGTTCGTTGGCCCGCCATCGTCTCCATCTCGACCGCCGTTTCCTTGCCCGCCTCGAACAGCGACGCGAGGTAGATCCCCAGGAACAGCCGGTCGTTGTCGGTCAGTCGGCTGGGTTCCCGGGAGTTTCGGGAGAAGAGGTGGGCGACGCGGAGTTCGTCGATCTGCGAGATCGCGGGGATGACCCCCTCCAGCTTGACCCCTCCCCAGAGCGAGTCCCGGACGCCGTGCGTCCCGAAGCCGACGTTCACGCAGACGCTCTCGTCCTTCTTCGGCCAGATCCGTCGGGAGGCGAATTCCCGTCGAACCCACTCCGCGATCAGCCTTTTGCCTCCGGACCGCATGAGCTGGAGCTCCCAGTCCGGCACCTCGGAGTACAGGCTGTCGAGATGGGACTCGAGCGCGTCGACGAGCGCCCGCTCCGCCTCCTGCGCCGTCGCGTGCTTCGGCAGGGTCGCCGCATGCGGAAGCTGCCGAAGCGAAGCCCACCGGGCCGCGGTCCGCTTCGGACGGAGCTTCAGCCGGTGTCGCGACAGATACATGAAGGAGCAGGTGTGCGCGTCCCGCAGTTCGTTCGGCGCGACCGGCTTTTCCTCGCTCCTGAGCCGGCTCAGCGTCGCCTCCGCCGACACCTCGATCGGCAGGGGAGGCTCTCGCCGGCCGTCGAGCGCCGTCCGCAGATCCCGGTCGGCTTGGGTGTGGCACGCTTCGATCGGAGGGGCGACATGCGAGCGGGGGTGGTTCGCCGTCTCCACCGACCCCTGGGCATGCCTCACGAGCTCCAGATAGAACGCCGGCACGTTGTCCCGGGTGTCGTCCGCCAGCGGATAGCTCAGAACCAGCTTCCTCTTCGCCCGGGCGCAGACGCGATAGAAGGCGTCGCGCTCCTCCTCGGCGACTTGGCGCGACGTGCGAAGCTCCGGTTCGCCCGGACGAAGCGACGAGATCGCCTTCCTCTCCATGTCTGCCAGCACGGGGTCCTCGGTCCGTCGCCGGGGAAAGACCCCTTCGAGCATCCCCAACACCACGACCGTATCCGCGTCCTCCAAGCAGTCCGGGTTGCCGGTCACGCACGCCCCGACGTCGTCGGCGGGCACGCTCACATCCGAAGTCTCCCAGAGCCGCCGGCACGTTCTCACGAACTCGGCGAGAGGGATCGACTCGCGCTCCGTTGCGTTCGCGATCGAAGCCTCGCCCGCAAGCAGCCTCAGGATCTGGTTCCGTGCTCGGCGGTCCCGCTCCTGGGAGTAGTCCGAAGCGACCTCCGCGCTGTTTAGAACCGGAAGCACGTCGTCGATCAGTTCGCGCAGCCGAGGCGTCCACTCCGACAGCCGCCGCGCCACCCCGGCGTTCTCGTGGCGCCATTCGAGAAGCCTCAGCATCCAGCCGAAAAGCCCCTCGTGCTGCTCCACCCAGGTCCGCAGGGTCAGCCACTGGAGGTCGCGCGTCCGGTGGCATTCCCGCAAGGCCGAGGCGACCGCCGCCTGCTGCTCTCCCGTCAGGCCGAGGTAGCTGCTCTGGATGAGCGGACCGATCGTGCGCACGTCGCTCGAGGCGACGAACTCGAGCGCGGTCAAAGTGAGCCGCGCGAGCGAGTTCGTCGACAGGGGAGCGCGCCTCGACAGGCGGATCGGCACTTTGAAGCGCTTTGCGGACGCCTCGATGAGCGGAGCGTAGGCTTCGAGGTTCCTGGCATAGATCGATGCCCGGCCTTCCGGCCCGGCCTCGGCCACCCGGCGGATCGCCCACTCGCACTCTGCGAGCGGATCGGCCGCGCTTGCGATGGTGACCTCGATGGAGGGACCCTCGTGCTCCTTCTCGGCGAACAGGTTCTGCATCAGCCGGTTCGACTCGCCCACCTCCTGCGGCTCGACACCCAGGAGCTTGGCCGCCCGCTCGGCGCCGGCGAAGACTTTGCCGTCGGTCGCGTGCCGGTCGAGGACGACGGTCAGGTCCATCCCCTGTTCCGCGGCCCACCGTAGCCAGCGCAGCTTGAGCGGAGACTCTTCGGAACCGACGATCGCCAGGAGCCGGTCATAACTGCCGTCCCGCTCGGGCGTCGTTTCCAGGCACATCTGCATCTGCCGGGCGTGGGTCTCCAGTCCGAGCCGGTTGAGGAGCGTCCTCGACTCGCGGTCGATCAGCGCGAGCGATCGAAGCTTGTCGCCGAGACGGTCCTCGCGCTGCTCGGCGAGCGCCTCCATCTCCTCCGAGAACAGGCCCCACTCGTTCAGCTCCTTCAGCGTTTTCAACAGCGCTTGGTGGAATCCGGGGAACCGCGCCGCCCTCCGAAAGGGCGACTCCTCCGGCAGCTGAAGACAGGCCTCCGCGATCGCCGCCAGGTGGTGCCCGTTGGGAGCGATCCGCAGCGCCTCCTCGCCCCCCAACTCGAGCAGGCGCCGGACCACCTCCCCGAACGAGAGCACCTCCACCAGCGAGTCGAGATCCACCTCGTCCTTGCACGACGGCAGGACCGCGTCCGAAAATGCGGTGACGATGCCCTGGCCGGGTTGGCAAAAGCGACGCACGAGAGGGCTCAGCGAGGTCGAGCCGGGGATCGCGCGGAGAACACAGAGACGTCCATGCGCCATGAACGCTGTCAGTGTATCATGCCCAACGTGAGACCAACGGTCTGGACAAGCCGTCGCCAGTGGATCGGAAACCTGATTCCAATGCTCTTTTGGCTCCCTCCGACGATGATCGGCTTGGTATGGATGGGCTTGAAGGCCCAACTGGTCGGACCGGGGTTGGGGTTGGTGGCGCTCGGGACGATCTTGGGCTGGCTTGCGCTCAACCAGTTCGGCTTTTACGAGAACGGACGGATGCGGCGCCAGCTCGAGCGCATCCTCGCCGACCGTCAAGAGGAGCTGCCCGTCGATCGTAACTTTGTCGGCTTCGCCACTCCGAGCTATACGGGCCTGGTCGATGCGCACGAGGACGTGGGGTTCTTCTACCTCCGGCCGAGCGAGGCGGTCTTCATTTCCGAGACGAGAAAGCTCGAGATCGAGCGGTTGAGCCTCGCCGACGTTCGCTTCCGGCCCAACATCCACACTTTTGTCGGCCTGGGGGGTTGGATCTCCCTGGAAGGCCACAACGAGGGAAAACCGTTCCGGCTGATGATCGAACCCCGGGACCGCCGGACCCTGATCGGCAACCTGCGCCGCCGAGAGGCGGTCCGATCGAAGATCCGGCGTTGGTTGAAGGACGGCACGACGCCCGTCCCGCCGAAGCCCGAAGCGCAGAACGCCCGGTAGGCGCTACTTCGAGTACCGCTCCTCGAGCTCCTTCAGGCCGCGCTCGAGCCGTCCCTTGTGCTCCGCATCGGTCGTCCTCTCGATGAGCCGCTTGATCGCCAGAAGGTGCGATGCCTTGAGGGCGTCGCTCGCCGGAACCTTGATGTCCGGCTCGACCCCGGTCCCCTCCCAGTTGGTCTTGGTGATCGGGTTGATCGCCCGCCCGGTGGGAACGAAGGCGCCGAAGTGGTCGTTCAGCCGCACCATCTCGCCCGGGTTCGCTCCGCCCCACGTCGACTCGCCGACGATCGTCGCCCGCTTGAGGTTTTTGAGGTTGTAGGCGAACTCCTCCGCGCCGGACGCGCTGCGCTTGCTGGTCAGCACGTACACGTCTTTGTTCAGGTACCGCCTCCCCGCGACCTTCTTAAGCGTCCAGAATTCCTCGGTTTTGTTCGTCGGCCGGTCGTAGATGTCGTTCAGGTGGACCGGCTTCTCGCCGAACAGGTAGCTGCACAGCAGCCGGACCGTCGCCGGCTCGCCCCCGCCGTTGTCGCGGATGTCGAAGATCAGCGCGTCGGTGTCGGCGACGAAGTCCATCGCCGCTCGGATCGGGCGCTCCGCCCCTGCGGGAGAGGTGAAGCCGTTGAACTTGATGTAGCCGACGTTGCCCGCCAGGCGCTCGACCTTCTCGAACGCGGCGTTCATCGCCGACTCCCACCTCCGCATGCCTGCGATCTCCTCCGCGCTCGGCTTGTCGTTCTGCTTGCGGGCGGGCAGCGTCTGTTCCGAGTAGCGGACACGCAGGTGGGCGTCCTTACAGACTTCCCGCAGATGCTCGGTCAAAAGCTTCGCGAAAGCCTGGCCGTCTCCGACCTCGGCATACTCGCCTCGCTGAAGCCGGGCGCGGATCGCGTCCTCGGCCTCCTTGGCCTTGTCGGGGAAGACGTAGCTCTTGTTCATCGACGCGAAAAGCGAGTCGATCGTCTGCGTCTTCGTCTCAGCTGTCAGTTCGGCTGCGATCGCCGGACAGACGCTCGCGATGAGGGCGAGGGTGGTGAGGGTTGTTTTCATCGTTGATGCACTCCGTAGATCAGTAGGTCGATCATCGCGAGGAGCCGGCGTCGGATCTCCTCCGGGCGTCCGAGCTCTCGGACGCTCAAACTGTAGGGAAGGAAGGCGTTCGTGGCGAGCAGCAGCGCGTCCGCACTTTCGGGCGGGCAGCCGGCCTCCGCGAGGATCCGGGCGACGAGGGCCGATTCGGCCTTGAACGTTTCCTTCCGCCTCGCCATGTAGGCCGGCCGGACGACCTCGAACAGCTCGTCCAGGCTGTGGTGGTAGTCCTGCACCGCGTCAACACGCGCCATGACCCGGGCTTCGAGCATCCGGCGCAGGCGGTCGAGCGGGTCGGCGTTTTCCTCGCCGATCCGCGCCATCTCCTCGGCGGCGCGTTGAACCACCCGCCCGATGGACGAAAGCCCGACCTCCTCCTTGCTCCGGAAGTAGACGTAGATCGTCCGCTTGCTGACTCCCGCCTCCTGGGCGAGGTCGTCCATCGTCATCTTCCGAAACCCGTACCGGGCCATGATCCTGTCGCACGCGTCGAGGATCAGGTCTCGGGTCTCGGGCTTGGTTTCGGCGATGGCCATGACACGGACACTGTACACGACTGCACGATTATCGTTTTCCGTGCAAGCGATCTTTGGGCGAAAGGTCCCGGCTCCGGTACCCTTTAGGCATGGTCATCCAACCGATGCGCTGGGAGGACGGCGCGCTTTTGATGCTGGACCAGCGCGTTTTGCCCGGCCGAGAGGATTGGCTCACCCTTCGAACCCATACCGACGTCGTTCACGCGATCAAGGACATGGCCGTGCGCGGCGCTCCCGCGATCGGGGTGGCGGCGGCGTACGGCATGGCGCTGGCGGCCAAGAACGGCGTGGACCGGGGGGTCGCCGCGAAGGAGCTCGCCGCCTCCCGCCCCACGGCGGTGAACCTGTTCTGGGCGCTCGACCGGATAAAGGCGATGTCGACCGATTCGTACGAGGCGGTCCTGGCTGAGGCAAGGGCGATCGAGCGCGAAGACCTCGAGATGAACCTCGCCATGGGAAGGCACGGGGCGGAACTGATCCCCCAAGGGGCAAACGTCCTCACCGTCTGCAACACCGGCGGATTGGCGACGGCGGGGTACGGAACGGCGCTCGGAGTCATCCGCTCGGCCCACGAGCAGGGGAGGCAGATCCACGTCTGGACCTGTGAGACGAGGCCCCGGCAACAGGGCCTGAGGCTGACCGCCTACGAGCTGATGAAGGACGGCATCCCGTTCCACAGCATCGCCGACGGCGCCGCCGGCTCCCTGATGAGGGCGGGTAAGGTCGACTGCGCGATCGCCGGGGCCGACCGGATCGCCGCCAATGGAGACACAGCGAACAAGATCGGCACCTACTCGCTGGCCGTGCTCGCCAAACAGCACGGGATCCCCTTCTACATCGCCGCGCCTTCCTCGACGCTCGATCCAACCCTGGCGAGCGGCGATCTCATTCCCATCGAGGAGCGGGGAGCCGAGGAGTTGACCCACATCGAAGGGATCTGTGTCGGCCCCGACGGCTGCCACGTCTACAACCCGGTGTTCGACGTGACTCCCGGCGAGTTCATCGATGCGATCATCACCGAGAAAGGCGTCTTCCGAAAGCCCTACCGGTTCGGGTCCTAACCAAAGGGCCCAACCCTCTTGCAGAAGCGTCTAGACTGAACCAGCCCTTGGCTTGCGCGAGCGAAGGAGCCGGGGGCGCGAGGAGGTATCGCATGGTTCGTATCTTTCTCTCGGCGTTCTCAGCGGCGGCCTTGGCGTGTGGCGTGATGGCCCTGCAGCAACAGGGCGAAGCGCCCTCGCCGCCCGACATGACCTCGCCCAAAGCCTTCCCGAATGGCTGCGTGGGCTGCCACGCGAAGACGCCGGCCGGAGACCACCGTCTGAGCGTGGCGCTGGGCAAGACCCATGCGGACGCCCTGAAGCAGGTGAAGAACGTCCCCGCCGACTGCTCAAAGTGCCACCGGCCGGGGACGAAACTCGTCCCTATGAACACCCTGCTTCACAAGCTCCACTACGCCGAGCAGGGCTTCTTCACGACCGGGTTCGGCGGCCAGTGCCTGCACTGCCACAAGATGGATCCGGCGACCGGCAAGGTGACCCTCAAATCGGGTCCCCGCAACTGGTGAGTCGGCTTCCTTGCCCGCACATCGGTACAATCCCATCCCGACGATGGAAACGACCCTTGTTTTGATCAAGCCGGGTGGCGTTCAGAGGAGTTTGATCGGCGAGATCACTCGCCGGATCGAGGCGCGCGGCCTGAAGGTGGTGGGGCTGAAGCTGATGCAGGCGCCTCGGGACACCGTTGAAGAGCATTACGCGGAGCACCGGGAGCGGCCGTTCTTTGGCAGCGTCTGCGACTACCTGACGTCCGGCCCGATCGTGGCGATGGCGGTCCAGGGCACGAACGCAGTGCGTGCGATCCGGGTCATGATGGGCGCGACCCACCCGCTCGAGGCGAATCCGGGAACCGTCCGCGGCGACCTCGCCCTGACGATCGACGACAACCTGACCCACAGCAGCAGCGATCCCGAGGCGGCAGAGAGGGAGCTGAAGCTTTGGTTCCCCGACGGCGTTCTGTAACCTAGCTGGGACCGTCGAGAAGCTGGATGGAGACGTCCAGTTTTCCGGCGGTCCGTTGCTCCTGCTGGACGATGCCGGTTCCCGGCTGGAGCCACGTCTTCAGTTCGATCACAGTCCGCGGGGTCGTGATCGTCATCGTCGTCAGCGTGACCGAGACGCTTCGCCCCGAGATCTGCAGCTTGGCCTTCTCGTGCTTCAGCCGGCCGGTGCACTTCTGGGTCTTTCCCATCGACTCCAGCAGCCCGCCCCACTTTCGGTCCTTCTGGTCGACCGCGTAGATCGGGATCGGCGGGTTGAACTTCGCGTTGGAAGACACCTCGCAGAAGAGCACGTCCTTGCGCCATCCGATCCGCGACGTCCCCAAGGCTCCCGCAAGCTCGACGCCATCGACGCCTGCGACCGGCACCGTCCGAACCACCTTGACCGGCTCGACGAAGTTCTCGAACCCGGATCGGACGTTGTAGGTCCAGACCGTGCCCACCTCCAAAGGAATCAGGTCGGGCGGTTTCGAACAGCCTGCGAGGATCCATAGCGCCATCCATGCGCGCTTCATGGGATGCATTATGGCGCAGGGCATGGGGATGCGGGAGCGCGAAAAAGCCCGTCCCGGGGAGAGCAGCGAAGGGGGACGGGCTGGAGGGGAGAGGGGGCGGCGCCAAAGCGCCGCCCCGCGTCGATGATGCGAGAAGCCGGTTCGTGAAGGCTATCCATCATCTTGTATAGTTATTTCGCGTTTACCTATACATTAGACACCAGCCTGCGGCGAAGGTTTCCCGCTGTGCAACTATCTGTCACATGCAGGCAAAGCCGGCCGGATCGCGGATGCGATCCCATCGAGGCGGGTCGTACATGCTACAACACTTGAATGTTCGCCTTCGCACTTGCCAGCATCGTGGCTATGAGCGCAACCGAGATCCGCACCCTGGTCATCGACGGGGACGTCAAACTCACGCCCAAGGACGTGCTGAACACCCGCCTCGTGGTCAAGGCCAGCCATATCACCATCGACGGCCAAAACCTCGAGCTGATCGGACCGGGGAGGGCCACGGACCTGAAGACGTTCGAAGGCGTCGGGCCGGCGATCCTGGTCGAAGGCTGCAC
>DASWVS010000242.1:0-4357 GCA_036401135.1 Fimbriimonas sp. | reverse complement strand
CGACATACGGATTGGCGCTGGTGAGGAACGCTCCGACGACCCCGGCCATCGCGAGAACCGCGACGACACCCGTGATGATGGGACCTTTGCTCATTTTGACCCAATAACCTACCTTATCCGAACTCCGACACGTTGGGAACTGCGCGACAAGCCGCGAGGTTGATTAGATAGAATAGCTCCCAATGCATTCAACGACGATGAAGCGCTTTCTGCTCCCGATTCTTGGCTCGATCGCGGTCGTTCTGCCATCCATCCTTGTTGCCCAAAGCCCGGCAGCCGTAAGCAAGGTTCCGTCGAGGGCCAACTACGGCGTGATGTACTTCAACACGAACGTGGGCAGCTTCAAGATCCTTGGGCCCGGCGATGACAAGGCCGAAGGCGTCGTCTCGTTCGCATGCAACGGTTCCGTCCTGATCTCCGGCCTGGAGGGCACGGTCCAAACCAACCTCCGGAAGGAGATCGACAACAAGGACCTCAACAAGCAGGTCTACTTCGGCCGGGGCAACATCACGATCTCCGGGAAGTACTCCGCCATCCAGTTCTTCGGCCGCGACCTCCGTGCAGCTTGGAACGGCGCCGGCATCATCCGCCTGTTCGGAGAGTTCGACAAGGATCTCAACACCGGCGAATACTGGTACGGCGGCGCCCCGTCGAAGCGGTACTGGAGCAGCGGAGGCATGACCCTCACGAATCCCGAGGGGCAGCGTGGACCTGGAAGCACCTCGCCGCGCGTGCGCGACGGCTCCGGCCCCCGAGTCCGCGACAAGTAGTTCGGGAGCGCGGACACTCATGTCCGCACAAGGCACGCGGACACTCTTGTCCGCGTGGGTCGCAAGCGGTGATCCGCCGGTAAACTAGATCACTCGTGCTCGAGAACACGTTCTCCCATATCCCCGGCGTCGGTTTCGTCACCGAACGCTCCCTTTGGAAGCAGGGGTGCACCTCCTGGCGCTGCTGGCTCGACGACCTGGACCGGTACGGTTGCGGGCAGGCAGACCGAGCGGAAGTGAGGGAGGTCCTTGAAAAGAGCGTCGATTGCCTCGAGCGCAAAGAACACCGTTTCTTCCATTACATGTTGGGCCAGAAGGAAGCCTGGCGCGCCTACCCCGAGTTTCGCGACAGCTGCGTGTACCTGGACATCGAGACGGACGGGGGATCATCCGGCGACTCCGTCACCACTATCGGGATGTGGGACGGGTCGGAGTTCCAGGTCCTCATCAAAGGCCGCGATCTCGACCGGTTCCCCGAGATCATCGCGAACTACCGGATGGTCGTCACGTTCTTCGGCACCGGCTTCGACCTTCCCATGCTCCAGAAGCGGTACCGGGGCCTGCGCTTCGACCAGATCCACATGGACCTCTGCCCGACGCTCCGACGGCTCGGTCTCAGGGGCGGATTGAAGAAGATCGAGAAGCAGCTGAATATTTCCCGAGGAGACGAGACCGACGGCCTCGGGGGCCTCGACGCCATCCGGCTCTGGCGGAGATACTCGATGCTTCGGGACGAGAAGGCCCTGGAAACGCTGGTCGCCTACAACCGCGAGGATGTCGTCAACCTCGAGACCCTCGCCGAGTACGCCTACCGCGGACTGCGCCGGGAGACGTTCGAATCGTGCCTGGTTGGCGCTTGATCTCGGCCTATCAGGCGCGGCCCCTCTTGGATGCGAGAGGAAAGCGCCTGCCCTCGGTGTCTTCCTCCCTCGACCTTGGTGTCACTCCTTCGACCGCCGTGCTGGACGAGGAAGGCGTCACCTTCGAACCGCACGCCGATCGGCTGGCATGGCCCCAGATGGAGGCGTGCGCGCGAGACGACCGAAAAGTCTGGGAGATCGAAGACGGCGTCCTGCGGCAGGTACAGCGTTTTTCCGAGACGACGGGCTGGGTGCGGGTGCTGTGCCCGACGGCGACGGCACCAACGGTGCTCGTCTCCGGGATCCCGATGCACCGGATCAAGAACACCGACCCGTTGGCCGATACCCGCGCCAAGATCCGGGCCTTCGGCCCCGTCAAAGGGAGGGTTCTGGACACCGCCACCGGCCTGGGCTACACCGCGATCGAAGCCGCCAAGCTGGCGTCCGAAGTGGTGACCATCGAGCTCGATCCCGCCGCGATCGACCTGGCCCGCCAAAACCCGTGGTCTCAGGGTCTGTTCGAGAAGGACAACATCCGCCAGATCGTCGGCGACGCGTACGAGGAGGCGGCGGCGTTCCCCCCGGGAAGTTTCTCCGGCGTGATCCACGACCCGCCCACGATGTCGCTGGGTGGAGAACTGTACTCCGAAGAGTTCTACCGCCATCTCAAGCGGCTTCTGGCGCGGCGCGGTCGTCTTTTCCACTACATCGGAGACCCGGACAGCGGCCTCGGAAAGCGGCTCTATCCCGGGATCATGCGCCGTCTCACGAGCGTCGGCTTCACCCGCGTCGAGCGGCATCCGGAAGCCTTCGGCCTCACCGCCCTCGCCTAGCACCGGCGAACGACGAGCGCCTCGACGAGAGCGGGCGGATCGGTCAAACTAGATCTCGATGAACCCCCTGCACGCCCACCTGAAGGGACTGGCGGCTCGAGGAGAGAAAGCGCTCGTGCTCTTCGTAACGGCCGGCGACCAACCCTTGGACGAGCTTCCCGAGCTGTTGCGCACTCTGGAGGAGGGGGGAGCCGATGTGATCGAGGTGGGATTGCCGTTCAGCGATCCCTATGGGGAGGGACCCACCATCCAGGCGAGCAGCCAGCGGGCGCTGGATTCCGGAGCCACCACGAGCCGGATCCTCGACGCCATGTCCACAGCCGACCTCCACATCCCAATGGTCACGATGGGATACACGAACCCCGTGCTCCATATGGGTTTGAGGGAGTTCGCCCGGAGGAGCCGCGAAGCCGGATCGACCGGCACGATCCTGAGCGATCTGGTACCGGACGAGGCCCACGAGTGGGCGAAGGTCAGCGCGGAAGCCGGCCTCGGCACGATCTTCCTCGTCGCCCCGACGAGCACCGACCAAAGGATCCGGGAGGTCGTCAGCCTCAGTTCGGGTTTCGTCTATGCCGTTTCGAGGACCGGGGTGACCGGCGCCGAGAACGAGGTTCCGCCCGATGTCGATCATCTCGTGCGCAAGGTGCGGGCGTTGACCGACCTCCCCATCTGCGTCGGGTTCGGCATCAGCACTCCCGAGCACGTTCGGCGGGTCTGTCGCGTCGCCGACGGCGCCGTGGTCGGATCCTCCCTCGTAAAGCTTCTCCATGAGCGCTGGCACCACGGAGAAGGCCGCGGCGGCGTCCTGGACATGGTTCGATCCTTGAAGAGCGCCACCAGGGAATGATCCTCTTCACCCCCGGCCCGTGCATGACCAGCCATTCCGTCCGACAGGCGGCGGCATGGCCCGATATGAACCACCATGATCCCGAATACCTCGAGATCGTGAGGGAGACGAAGTCGCGGCTTCTGGGGATCCATCGCGGCGCGCGTGACTGGGTGCCGTACCTTCTCGGCGGATCGGGCACCGCCGCCGTCGAAGCGATGGTGGCGTCCTGCATCGACGCCGGGCCTGTGCTCGTGGTCGAGAACGGCTACTACAGCGCGCGGATCCGGGACATCCTCGAGGTGCACGGGATCCCGTACGAGGTTTTTCGCCTCGGGTGGATGGAGCCGTGGACAAGCGACGCGATCGACCGGCTCGATCAAAAGATGGGGGAAGGATATGAAGCGCTCCTGGCAACCCACAACGAAACGACGTTGGGGCGCCTCAATCCCGTCGACGAGATCGGACGGCGTTGCCGAAAGCACGGGGTGCGGTGCCTCGTCGACGCCATGAGCAGTTTCGGAGCCGACGACCTTGCCTTCGGGAATATCGATGCGGTCGCCTCCTCCGCGAACAAATGCCTGCATGGGATCCCCGGTCTCTCCTTCGTCCTCCTCGAGCCCTCCTTCGCCGAGGAGGTCCGCCGCTATCGACGGCGCAGCTACTACCTGAGCCTGCCGATGTACGAAGGGGACGCGCCGCCGCTCACGCCGCCGGTTCCCGCGCTCCGGGCCTTCCTGCAGGCGCTCCACGAGCACCCCGGACAAACGGTCCGCCAGGAACAGTACGGGGCAAAGATGGAAGCCGTGCGAGCGGGGTTGGGCCGTTTGGGGCTTGACTTCGCCGTGAAAGCCGCCGAGTCCTCGTGCACGCTCTGCTGCCCCACCTTGCCGGCCGGGTGGACGGTGGAACGATGGCTAAAGGCGAACCGCGTCCAGGGCTTCGTCCTCTACACGTGCAAAGGAAACCTGCGGGACCGGTACTTCCAGGTATCGGCGATGGGCGAGACGACCCCCGGCCAATTCGATCGGTGGCTGGAGGTCGTTCGCGGTCTGTTGGACCTAT
>DASWVS010000241.1:0-4996 GCA_036401135.1 Fimbriimonas sp. | reverse complement strand
TCGCCATTCAGGAACAGCTCGTAACGTTCGTCGGCGGTGACGTGCACCCGGACCGTCGTGCCCTGATCCCACTCGACCTCGAGCTTGTAGGCCGCGACATAGGGCGGCACGGACCCTGGCAAGGCGATCCAGCTCGCGGGCCATCGGCCTCGCCGGCTCCAGTTCTCGGGGGACTCCGCGTAGGGAGCCTGCCTCAGCATTGCGCGCATCGTTCCTTCCTCCGTTGGTCGGGCGCCGGCTCCCCCTTCCGACGCGGGCTCAGGTCGCGCCGACCGGCCTCGCCCGAAAAGGGGAGTTCCACGGTCGGCAGATTGCCGCTACAGCCGAACGATACACTCTTTCGGCCCGCGAGGATGCTTTTTGGACGGTTTGTGCAATAAAAGCCCGTTGCCGGCCTTGTTAGGGCAGAGGCGGTCGGTAGGTGACGACCGACACAATCGCTTCCGGCTTCTCCGACTCGATCTCCAGCGTGTGCTTGCCGTTCGGCAAACCGTTGGCGATGGTGAGGGGCGCCATTTTGCCCTTGGTAACGAGCGAACTCTCGTCCACCCACATCGAGACGACGCTCCACTTCACCTCGAAGCCTTCCGGCGTCGGTTCGCCCATTACCGCCATTGCGTAATCGACCGCCCAGTCCTTCGGATCGATGAGGACGCGCCCGCTATTGCTGCGGAAGGGCAGATCGCTCCGTCCAGCGCCGTCTTCGCCCGTGCGGGAGCCTTTCACGGAGAAGTCGAAGGTCTTCCCGTCGGGGCTGATGTTGGTCAGGGTAGCGGTCCAGGCCTCCCAGAGCGGCACCTCCTCCGCCCGAACCCCGATCAGCGCCGGGAACCAGGCTTTGTGGGCGGTGGTCGCCCGGCTGAACGTGTAGCAACCCAGATAGGCGGAGGGCGGCTTGCCGTCGATCAGGAACTTCGTCGGATTCGACGGACCCTTCTCGAGGGGGACGACGTCCACGCGGTTGCCGGTGAACTCGATCGTCGCGCGCTTCCCCTGCCAAACGGGCTTGTGGACGACCACCGCATCCTTGGGAAGGCCTTCCGGCTGCCTCGAGTCCCGGACCAACGCGCCCGACACCGCCTTTGCCATCAGGTCCATGCCCGCCGGGTTCAGGTGAACGTGGTCGCTGAGGAGCGCCTGGGGCTCGAGGCCGGTCTGTCGGAGGTGCTTCCGCCATGCGGCCCGGACATCCACCACCCCGCAACCCAATTCGTTCCCCAACCTTTTGAGCCAGTCCGTGTGGGCGTTATGCCACTCGTACCCGCGGCGCGCCTCCTCGCCGGCATCCGGAGAAGGGATCTCGGTGAGATGGTCTGTTTGGAGCAGGAGCTCGGCGGTGGTTCGGCGCCGAATGTCGCGCACCATCGCCTCGTAGTCGGGCTCTCCGCCGTAGTCGTGCAGGATCACGAGGTCCGGCTTGAAGGGGGCGACGTCGATCGGGGCGATCCGTCCGAGCAGGTTCGCGGCAAAGCCTCCGATCGCCCGGTTCTCGACGACGAGGTCGGCGCTCGGGTAACGGCGGCGCAGGTCCGCTTCAACCTGTCGCCACCAATCCTGGACCGTGATCGACTGGCCGTAGAAGAGGATCCTTACCCGGTTCCTCCTGGCGGGCGTGCTCTCGGCGAGCAGCCGCATCGTCCTCTGGATGTAGGCCCCGGGAACGTCGGAGGGGGCCGCCGAGATCGAGAAGGTCAACGCCGCGAGCAGGTTCAGCATCCTCAACCGGTCGACGCGTCCGAATAACGGATCGGTTCGAATCGACCCTCCCGCACCGCCGCAGCCAGAGCCGAATCGAGCCAGAGACGGCGGTCGAGCTCCCGCTCCCTTGCGACCTGTCCCGGTTCGAGCCCCGCATGGACCAACCGCCGCATGTCCTCGGCGTCCCTTCCCGGGTGGTTCACGAAGACGTAGGTGCCGGGCTCGGCTTCGCTCATCTTCTCGAGGAGCTGTTCCGCGGTGGCGGCGCCCCCCAGGTAGCGGAAGCGGGCGTGGTCCACCAGTCCCTCCTGTTCGCAAAGCCTCGCCAGCCCGTCTCGGAAACCGAGCCAGCCGACACCCATGTGCTCGTCGAGGTAGTGGATTTCGAGCCCCGCCTTCCTCGCTTTCTCGAGCTGGGCTTTGACTTCGTCGATCGCCTCCCGAGGATCGATGCCGCGCTCCTGCAGGTGGTTCGGCGTGGGAGTGAAGTTCCCTTGCCCGTCGACGAGGCTCGGTACGCTCCCGGGGGGAAGGACGGGGCCCCATTTCACCGTGTCCCACTCGGCGTTGAGGGTCACGTGCAGGCCGAGGTCGATCCCGTCCAGATCCTTCAGCATCGCGACCGCGTGGTCGAAGCTGGGGCCGGGGACCATGACGCCGACGTTCTTGAGGATGCCGGCGCGGGCGCACTCGACGAGGGCCAAGTCGGCGCTCTCGCACGACCCCGCGTCGTCGCCTCGGGTGATCAGCCGGATCATCGCTTCAACTCCAGCTTGTCGAGCGTGATCATCAGCGGGTCGTTGGCGACCCGCTTCACCCACTCGGGCGGATTGTCCTTGTTGGGCTCGAACCAGGTGAGGCACCACAGCCAGACGGGGCCTTCCTTCCTCATCACCTCGGGGTTCGGTACGGCGTTACACTCGGTGAGGGCGAGCATCTTGCCCGGCGCGACCGTTTTCATGACCTCGTAGTAGTTGCGGTAAGCGTCCTTGGTGTAGTCCTGGTTGGCGTGTTCGCTATAGATGTCGACTCCCGCGATGTCGACGTACTGCGCACCCGGGTAGAAGCGCTTGCGGTACTCGGCGGGGTCCTTCTGGACGCCGGCGCTGTAGACCCAAATCAGGTTGTGGAGCTTGCGATCCTTCACCAGGTAGTTGAACATCATACGCCAGAGGGCGGCGGTGTTCTCGGGCTTCTCGCGGTCGGTCCACCAGAACCAGCCGCCGTCGATCTCGTGGAGCGGCCGGAACAGGACCGGCACCCGGGCGTCGGCGAGCTGCTGCATGTAGTCGGCGGTCTTGCGGAGGTCCTCCATCGCCGCCTTGTTCTCGGCAGTGCCGGGGGTGACCATTTTGCCGACGTCCACCTTTCCGGTCTGGCCTTCCCATGCGGTGCCGTCCGGCCGCATCGGGTTGCCCCAGTGGTAGTGCATGGTCACCAGGCCCTTGCGGACGCGCCACCATTTGATGGTGTCGTCGATATAGGCCTGCAGCACCGCCCGGTAATTTTCTCCCCAGTGCGGGGGGTTCCAGCCGTACAGGTCGATGCCGACCATCGCCGGGAACTTGCCCGAGGCCTTGTGCGCGGCGACGATGTTCGGATACTCGCCGATTCCCAACCCGGTGTTCGTCGCCTGTCCCCAGATCGATTTCTTGCCGTAGATCGAGCGCAGGTACCGCAGGACCTCCCGCGCTTCGGGCGTCAGGTTCGGGTCCGCAGGCTTGTCCTGGGCCTGAACCATCGAGACGGCGAGCAGGGAAGCACACGCGATGCCAAGCCCCCTTCGTGCCCGACGGTGCCCTTCCTGTCCTTTGTGGTGAAAAAACCCCCTACCCATATGACAACTCCACAACCTGCGGCGAGAGCGAATCAAGCTGGCGCGAGGCGTAGCCGCCGCCCGGCAGAAGCACGCTCAGCTCCCCGCCTTCGCCGCTCCCAGTCAGTTCGATTCTAATGGTTTTTGCCCCAGGATCGTGTCGGTATCGGTAGCTGACGTAGCCGTCGGAGGCGGGATAGTGGACGGTGACGTCCGCCTCGTCCTCGCCGGCGGCGGACCACCGGGGCGAGAGCTCGACGCGGTCAAAGGCGGTGGCCTTGTCCACGACGCCGGCGAGCCCTTCCACGAGCGCGTACACGACGGCGGCGGCGCCCCAGCCGTTGGGAATGCCGAAGGAGATCGGGGAGGTCGGGAACCAGGCTTCGTGATCGCTGAGGGTCAGGCCGATCACGTGCCATACGGCGCCTTCCGGAGCTGCCTCGAGGACGATGCTCCGAAGCTCCTTTTCGGGGTGCGGGTTGTCCAGGCCCCAGACGCAGACGCCGACGTAGGGCAGCACCTCGTTCCTGCCCTTCCATCCGATCTCGAGCGTGCGGCGGCCGTGGACCCCGGGCAGTTCGGGCATCCACCAGTGGACGATGTCGCGGTTGCGGATCACGTTGCGCCGGTGCTGCGTGCCGTCCGCGAATTTCAGGGTGACCGTGCCGACGGGGCCGTTGCCGCCGGAGACGGTGTGGAAGAAGTAGAGGGCGTGAGGCGTGAGGCGCGAGGCGTGGAGAGGGATTTCGACCCTTTGCGCGAAACCATCCCTTTCAGAGAGGCCGATCGCGCCTTGCTCGGGGACGAGGAACGGGACGTCGGAGAACGTCTGCTCGCCGGTGGGGAGTTCGTGGAGGTCGTTGTCGCCGTTGGGCCAAGCCGCCAAAGCCCCCTCTCCCTGAGGAGATGACGGGGGTGAGGCGGCAACGGTGCGGCGCTCGAAGGAATCGGAAGCCACGTCCTGGCGACCCCTCACCCTTCCCTCTCCCATCGGGAGAGGGTGCTGATTGGCTCCCTCTCCTTGAGGAGAGGGCGGGGGTGAGGCGGCAACGGCGCTCGAGTCGAAGCTATTGGAGTCTTCGTGCACTCGGTCCCCACCCCCTGCCCCGCCGAGGCTGCTGTTGATGAACGTCGACAGGTCCACCGTCTCGAACTGCCTCTCCGGCGCGGCGGGAAGGCACCCCGTGTACGAGCAGTGGAACTGGTTGTCGAACCGGCGCCCAAGGTCGACGAGGCGGTTCAGGATGTCCGCGCCGTATGCCTCCTCACCGTGCTGGAACGCGCCGTGGGCGAGTTCGCCGGCGACGATGGGGGTGACGCTGGCGTTCATGTACTGCCACTTGTCGGAGTGGCCGCCGAAGCCGCGCTCGAACGGGGGATAGATCGTGTACCACTCTCCCGGCGAGCCCTCGGGCAGGTTGTCCCGGATCTTCTTGTAGCTCTCGATGATCGCCCGGGACTTGACCTCGCCGATCCCGCGGT